>JADDPU010000501.1:0-5339 GCA_016781725.1 Rubrobacter sp.
GGGCCCCGAGGAGGGCATAGAGTACGGCGTGATCGACAACATCGTCAGAAACCATTAGGTAGGAGTCGGTAGAAGGGGACGTGCAGGCGGTAGAGAGCTCGGGGAGGCCGGATGAAAGACCTGCTGGACCGAAGACAGTGGGAACAACTGAAGCGTTCAGGGCTGCTAAAGTGCTCCTTCTGCGGCAAGTACAAGCGACAGGTTGACAAGCTGATCTGCGGGCCAGGCGTGGCCATCTGCGACGAGTGCATCGAGCTGTGCAACGAGATCATCGAGGAAGAGCGAACCCAGGGGAGGACGTAGCCGCATGAGGGACCCGTCGGACCAGTTGCAGTGCTCTTTCTGCGGGAAGAGCCAGCGCCAGGTCAGGAAGCTCATCGCCGGCCCGGGCGTCTACATCTGCGACGAGTGCATCGAGCTGTGCAACGAGATCATCGACGAGGAGTTCTCGGGGCCCGAGCTCCTCAAGGAGGACGACCTCCCCAAGCCCCGCGAGATCAACCGCATCCTCAACGAGTACGTGATCGGCCAGGAGGACGCCAAGCGGGTCCTGGCCGTCGCCGTCTACAACCACTACAAGCGCATCCAGATGGGTGCTGAGGCCACGGACGGCACCGAGCTGCAGAAATCCAACATCCTGCTCGTCGGGCCCACGGGCTCGGGCAAGACGCTCCTCGCCCAGACGCTCGCCAAGATCCTGAACGTCCCCTTCGCCATCGCCGACGCCACGGCGCTGACCGAGGCCGGCTACGTCGGCGAGGACGTCGAGAATATCCTCCTCAAGCTGATCCAGGCAGCGGACTTCGACGTAAAGAAGGCCGAGACCGGGATCATCTACATCGACGAGATCGACAAGGTAGCCCGCAAGGCGGATAACCCCTCGATCACGCGCGACGTCTCGGGCGAGGGCGTCCAGCAGGCTCTCCTCAAGATCCTCGAGGGGACCGTAGCATCGGTCCCGCCGCAGGGCGGGCGCAAGCACCCGCACCAGGACTTTCTGCAGATAGACACCAAGAACGTGCTGTTTATCTGCGGCGGCGCTTTCGGGGGCCTCGAGGAGATCATCCGCCAGCGCATCGGCAAGAAGAGCATCGGCTTCGGCAGCGACATAGACTCTCGGCTCAAGCAGGAGCCCGACTCGATCCTGCAGTACGCGCTGCCGGAGGACTTGCTCCGCTACGGGCTCATCCCCGAGTTCGTCGGGCGGCTGCCGGTGATCTCCACTCTGCGCAGCCTCGAGGAGTCGGACCTCGTGCGCATCCTCACGGAGCCGAAGAACGCGCTCGTGCGCCAGTACCGGCAGTTTTTCCGCTACGACAAGGTAGATCTCGCCTTTACCGACGAGGCGCTCGCCGCGATAGCGGAGCTCGCCCTCGAGCGGGGGACTGGGGCAAGGGGGCTTCGGAGCATCATGGAGACGGCGCTGTTGCCGACCATGTACGAGCTGCCGAGCCGCTCTGACGTAAACAAGTGCGTGGTGGACGCAGATACGGTAAGGGACGGTGTTCAGCCGTCTCTTGTAACCGGCTCCCAGAAGTACTCCTACGACGAAGAAGAGACCGCCTGATCCCCGCGTGAGTCGAGAGGCGTGGCTCGCCACTCTCTATTCCCGTCTCTCTAGCGAAGCCACCCAAGAAGGCGGACGGATGGAAGGCAGCATTACCCTGTGAGAAGGACCGAGATACCCAAGAACTACGACCACCGCGCCGTCGAAGGGCGGTGGTACGCCGAGTGGGAACGCCGGGGCGCTTTCGAGGCCGATCCGAACCCCGAGAGGGAGCCCTACTGCATAGTCGTGCCGCCTTCGAACGTTACGGGTGCGCTGCACATGGGTCACGCGCTCAACGGTTCGATCCAGGACGCGCTGGTAAGGCGGGCGCGGATGAAGGGTTTCGAGACGTTGTGGCTCCCCGGGGTTGACCACGCCTCGATAGCGGTCCAGAACGTGGTCGAGCGCAAGCTCCTGCGCGAGGAGGGCAAGACCCGGTGGGACCTCGGGCGCGAGGCTTTTATCGAGCGGTGCCGCGAGTTCGCCCTAAAGACGCGAGAGCAGATACTGGGCCAGTACAAGCGGCTTGGCGCCTCGCTGGACTGGCGCCGCCTCAGGTACACGATGGACGAAGAGTACGTAGACGCCGTCCTGACGGCTTTCATCAGGTTGTACGAGGACGGCCTGATCTACCGCGGCAACCGCATCACCAACTGGTGCCCGCACGACCGCTCGGCCATCTCGGACCTGGAGGTCAACTACGAGGACGTGGACGGCAAGCTCTACGGCCTCCGCTACCCTTTCGTGGACGGCGGAGGGCCTGGGCCCGACGGCGAGGACTACGTCCAGGTCTTCTCCACCCGACCAGAGACGATGCTCGGCGACGTAGCCCTGGTAGTCCACCCGGACGACGAGAGACACAAGGGGCTCGTCGGAAGGCGGGTCGAGGTGCCGTTCGTGGCGCGGGAGATAGAGGTCTTCGCCGACGAGTACGTGGATCCCGAGTTCGGGACCGGCGTTCTCAAGGTCACGCCGGCCCACGACCCGAACGACTTCGAGATCGGTGAGCGCCTGGGTCTCCAGCCGGTCAACGTCATGAACGCGGACGGAACCATCAACGAGAACGGCGGCCCCTTCGCGGGCCAGAGCCGGGAGGGCGCCAGAGAGGCAGTGGCCGGGCGTCTGGACGAGGAGGGGCTTCTCGGCGAGGTCCAAGACCACAGGTTCAGGATCGGAACGTGCGACCGCTGCGGGACCGTCATCGAGCCGTGGCTCTCGGAGCAGTGGTGGTGCTCGATGCGGCCCCTCGCCGAGCCCGCCATCGAGGCGCTCGAGGACCAGAAGATAAGGGTCTACCCCGACTCGTGGCGCCGAGAGACCGTGAGGTGGCTCGAGAACATCCGCGATTGGAACGTCTCCAGGCAGCTGTGGTGGGGACAGCGCATCCCGGTGTGGTACGGCCCTGACGGCGAGGTAGTGGCCTCCAAAGAGTCGCCGGGTGAGGGTTTCGAGCAGGACCCGGACGTGTTCGACACCTGGTTCTCGAGCGGTCTTTGGCCCATCGCGACCCTGGGCTGGCCCGACGAAAGCGCGGAGGACCTCGGGTACTTCTACCCCACGAGCCTCCTCTCGACGGCACGCGAGATCATGTACCTGTGGGTAGCGCGCATGATCATGATGGGCCTGCGTTTCGAGGGCGGGATCCCCTTCAACAAAGTGAACGTCCACTCCATCGTGCTGGCGGAGGATGGGACGAAGATGAGCCGCTCGAAGGGCAACACCATAGATCCCCTGGAGCTTTTCGACGAGTACGGCACCGACGCCGTGCGCTTCGGCCTCCTCTACCAGTCCTCGACCCAGGACTTTCCGTACTCCCGCGAGCGGGCGGAGATGGGTAGGGCTTTCGTCACCAAGCTCTGGAACGCTACCCGGTTCGTCATCTCCTACGGGGACGGCGGGGCGTCGGACGAGCTTTCGGCTTCGGACCGCTGGATCCTCTCCGAGTTCAACCGCACCGTCAGGGAGTACGACCGGCTCCTGGAGGAGTGCGAGTTCTCCGAGGCTATGCGCCTGATCTACGGCTTTGCCTGGAACCAGTTCGCCGACTGGTATATCGAGATCGCCAAGGCCGCGCCCTCGCCCGCGACGCCGCGGGTCCTGCGCGAGATCCTCCTCGGCACGCTCAAGCTCCTGCATCCCGTGATGCCCTTCGCCACCGAGGAGATGGCGAACGTGATGGGAGAGGAGGAGCTGCTCGCGCGCCAGAGGTTCCCCGAGTACGACCCCGCGCTCGAAGACGCGCAGGCGGAGCGGCTGATCGAACGCACCAAGCGGGCAGTCTCGGCGGTGCGCTCGTTCCGGGCCGAGTCGAAGGTCGAGGGCGAGCTTTTGGGGATAGCGCCGCCCGACATCGAGGAGGGAGTGTTCGGGGCGCTCGCCCGGGTGAGGCCGACCCCGACCGCGGACGGGGAGAGCCGGGCTTCGCTGCCGGCCGGTGACCTCGTGGTTGAGATAGTGCTCTCCGAGGAGCTGCGGCGCGGCGAGATTGAGCGCCTGCGCAAGGAGATCTCGCGCGTCGAGGCCGAGGTGAAGCGCGCCGAGGGCAAGCTCGCCAACGAGAAGTTCGTCCGGAACGCCCCGGAGAAGGTAGTCGCGGGCGAGCGCGAGAAGCTCGACGTCAACTCCGGGATGCTTCGAACCCTCTCCCGCCGCCTCGAAGAGTACCTCTAGGAGGACGCGCTTCCGGCCGTGCGCTCTTTCCTGGAGGTCTGCGCCGAGCTGGACCGCCGCAGGCACATCACCCTCGGCTTCGAGCGCATCGAGGCCCTCCTTGCCGCCCTCGGCCGGCCGGATCTCGCCCTCCCGCACGTAGTCCAGGTGGTCGGCACGAACGGCAAGGGCACCACGGCGGTGGCCCTCGCCGCGGCCCTCGAAGGGATGGGGCACGCCTCCGGCGCCTACCTCTCGCCGCACGTCCTCTCCTATACCGAGCGCGTCTCGCTGCGGGGCCGCCGGGCCTCCGAGGCTGAGTTCGCCCAAGGTGTGGGCGAGGCCATAGAGGTGGCCGACGAGCATGGCATCCCCGCCTCGCAGTTCGAGCTTCTGACCGCGGGCGCCCTGAAGATGTTCGCCGACGCCGGGCTGGAGTGGGTCGCGCTCGAGGCCGGGATGGGCGCCCGCCACGACGCCACCTCCGTCGTTCGCGCGGAGGCAGTCGTGCTCACGAACGTGGACCTGGACCACACGGAGTACCTGGGCGAGACCGTCGAGGAGATCGCGGCAGAGAAGCTGGCGAGCCTCAGGTCGGGGGCAACCCTGGTACTCGGGAGCGAGGAGCCGAGGGTGGTAAAGGTGGCCGAAAGCGAGTGCCGCCGGGTCGGGGCGAGGCTGGTTCGTGTAGGAGATGTGGACGAGGGGCAGATCGCCCGTCTCGGCCTCGTCCCTTACGCGGCGCGGGACGTGGGGCTCGCTCTGGCGGCAGCGGAGGTCCTGCTTGACGGCTCGTTGTCCGCCAGGGCCAGGGAGTCGGCAGCGCTTGCGGTCAGGGAGGCGCTACCCGGGCGGTTCGAGACGCACGAGATAAACGGGGTGCCCGTGGTTTTGGATGGGGGGCACAACGCGGCTGGGGTCGAGGCGGCGCTCGCGGCGGTAGGGAAGGTGTACGGGGGGCGTCCGCTGGCCGTCGTGTTCGGCGTCTTGCGGGATAAGGACGCCGGACGTATGCTTACCGCGTTGGAGGGGGAAGCCCGAACCATCGTGCTCACCCGGCCGGAGGGCGAGAGGGCGGCCGAACCCGCGCTCGTGGCTAGCGAGCATGGGCTTCTAGATCTCGTAGGGAGGAGAGCCGAGG
>JADDPU010000501.1:5419-7216 GCA_016781725.1 Rubrobacter sp.
TCGCTTTCCACCGTAGCGCCGGTCTTGCGGTGGTTACGTGAAGCGTAGAGGCGTCATGACGCTCGTGGGAGTGCTCGCGGTGGTGGCGATCGCGTCCTTTGTTATGGGGTACTTCTTGATGATAAGGTTTATCGCATGATTCCCACCATCGGCGCTTTGCTCTTGCAGGAGGACCCTTTTCAGGTAATAACGAACTTTCTGGAGAGCCCGATCCTGCGGCTCGCCGGCCAGCTGGTCTTGCTGGTATTCGTCGTGTTGTGGGTAGCCCTAGTCTACTGGACCTTCACTGACGCCTCGCGGCGCGGGGCTTTGAGCGTGCTTTGGGGGCTCGTGGCGGTAGTCTTCCCTTACGTGGGGACGCTCGTGTACCTGATAGTGCGTCCCCCCGAGTATCTCGACGAGTCCCGCGAGCGCGAGCTTGAGCTGGCCGTGCTCGAGCGGGAGCTCCGCAACAACGTCCATCTGTGCCCTAACTGCCGCAACCTGGTCGAGAGGGACTACCTGATCTGCCCCTCGTGCACGTGGGAGCTGAAGAAGCCGTGCGTAAGCTGCGACAGACCGCTCAACATGGAGTGGGGGCTGTGCCCGTACTGCGGCACCGACCAGCGCAGCGGCAAGAAACTGACCTGGTAAAGAGGAGGAAGCTTTGGAACAGACGCTGGTACTGGTCAAGGGCGACGGCGTTCGGCGGCGCCTGGTCGGCGAGATCATCCGCCGCATAGAGGCGAAGGGCCTCGACATAGAGACCCTCCAACTGATGGACGTGAGCCGGGAGCTGGCCGAGGAGCACTACGCAGAGCACCGCGAGAAGCCGTTTTTCGAGGAGCTGGTCGAGTTCATAACCTCGACCCCCGTCGTCGCCATGCGGGTCAGCGGCGAAGGCGCCATAAAGGTCATGAGGAACCTCATGGGCTCCACGAACCCGGCCGAGGCGGCGCCCGGCACCATCCGCGGCGACCTGGCCCTGAGCCTGCCAGACAACCTGGTCCACGGCTCCGACTCGCCCGAGAGCGCCGAGAGGGAACTGGGCCTCTTCTTCGGGGGCTAGGCGACAGGGTGCCGTTAGTCCTCGCCTCCGAGTCCGCCCGCAGGGTGGACCTACTGCGACTGGCCGGCTACGACTTCGAGACCCAGAAGAGCGGCTTCCCCGAGGTCACGCTCGAAGACCCCAAAGAGACGGTGCTGGCCAACGCCCGCGGCAAGGCGCTCGCAGTCGCGCGCGGTCCTGACCGCGTCGTCCTCGCTGCCGACACCATCGTCTACCTTCGCGACCCCGCCGGCGCCCTCGGGCAGGCCAAGAGCGCGGATGAGGTGAGCCGGATGCTGGGCTTGCTGCAAGGTCGCGTCCACGAGGTCCACTCTGGCGTCGCCGTCGCCAGGGGCGGCGAGCTCGTGGTGCGCCACGCGGTCACGACGGTGCGGATGCGCGGGCTCGGGCCGGAGGAGATCCAAGCCTACGCGAGGCTCGGGGAGGGTGTGGGCAAGGCCGGCGGGTACGCGATCCAGGGCCGCGCAGCGGCGTTCGTGGAGTGGATCGGGGGCGACTACACCAACGTGGTCGGCCTGCCACTTGCCCTCACGGGCAGGATGCTCGCCGGGTTTGGGATCCTCCGCTACTAGAAACCACGCACCAATCCGATAATGTATCGCAGTATGGAGCCGCGCCGGTACACCATAAAGCAGCTCCCCCCCGAGCTCAGGCCGCGCGAGCGGCTGCTCGAGGCCGGCCCGGGGGCCCTCTCCAACGCCGAGCTCCTCGGCATCCTCTTCGGCATCGGGAGCCGCGGGAAGACCGCC
>JADDPU010000042.1 GCA_016781725.1 Rubrobacter sp.
CCTTTCACAGCATTCGGGCCCGGCCCTTATACTGCCTGCTGGTCGCGTCGTCTGCTCCCCTGGACGGCGCGGCCTTTATCGTGCTCTCGGCCGGTCCTATGAGGTCAGGAGGTCCGGCAACCGTTGCAGGACCTCGGCGCATAATACCCGGCGGTGTGGGCATCCTCTCGCCGGCGGCCCTGGCCCTATCGGACCGGCCCGATGCGGCCTCTATTCATACAGAACCCTGCATCTTCATACAACTAAGCGTAATACCCCCCGGCGTGCTCCAGGATCTCGGGGCCCTGGTCGCCGGGGACCGGGGTATTAGGCGAAGTAATGCAGGATGCTGCATCCGGACTTCCGAGAATTCTTCTTCTACGAGGTTGGGTGAATAGAGGGGCGGAGGCCCCCGGAGGAGCCCCCCGCCGTGTCGAGGAAGATGGCTTCCTACTTACCCCCTTCCTGATCTAGCTGTTGCTCGGTACCTTGTCGATGCCCTTCTCGTAGAAGGATGCACTAGGTCCCCGTGAGGGGCACCACCGGGTACATGATGTCGGAAGGATCGGGGCTGTGGAGGAGGCCCCTGGCGTGGCCCATCTCGTGCGCCAGCAACCGCCGAAGGTCCATCGGCCCCGCCCCGACCCTCTCCAGGTAGCACGCGTTGACGACGATGATGCCCTGGACGGTGTAGCCGTCGTAGTACGGGGCGTAGAAGGCTCCCACGTTGTTCGGCAGGCAACCGCTGTAGATGGGCACGTAGCCGTCCGTGTCCGCGAAGCCTACGTCGCTGTCCGGGCCCAGGAAGCCGACCTCCTCCGCCTCCGCCCGATCCGGCGCCGCCAGCGCCACGAACGCGGCCGCGAGGAGGGCGATTACCAGGAGCCTCGCCGCCCCGTACGTCCCCCCGGCGCGCGGCGCGCGCACGGTACTCACTTGCTCGTTCACCAAAACTCCCTTCTCTCGGGAACGATGATGGGGACTCCCTGGGATGCCCCCCTTTATATGTGACGTACGTAGCATCGGACTCTTCGGTTCACCTTCCGCCCCGGCGGACTGGTTATCCGCCGGCGTGTATAGGGCCGGCCGCAGTGGCGCTCTTTTCGCCCCGACTTGGCCCCGGTCCGGGGCGGTTATCCACAGGACGAATGATTATGCGGGATCCTGGTTTTAGGAAGGGTTCCTAGTTTCGCAGACGCGCAGAGGCCTCTTAGCGCCCCTCCATCCGGTCCAGGCGTTCCTCGATCCTGTCCAGGCGTGCGGCCATGTGGTCGAGGCGCTCGGCTATCTTGTCCCTGTACTCGCCTCCGGCTCCCCCAGGGCCTCCGCCCCCTTCCCCTCTACGGCCTCCTCCGCCAGGTCCTCTATCACCGCGGGGTCCCCCTTCGTCGCCGCGCCC
This sequence comes from Rubrobacter sp., assembly GCA_016781725.1. Taxonomy (GTDB): domain Bacteria; phylum Actinomycetota; class Rubrobacteria; order Rubrobacterales; family Rubrobacteraceae; genus Rubrobacter_D. The sequence goes on from JADDPU010000042.1 coordinate 1,379, forward strand.
GCCGCCTCCTCCTCTTCTGCCCATACCGACGCCCTCCTTTGGTTGGGGTTCAGGGTTGCGCTAGCTGTACCCGGCCGAGGGCGTGGCATAACCCCACCCGCGCTCTACCTCCCGAACACCCTAAGCCACCACGCCGGCTGTTACTGATTGTCTGCGGCGTATATCCCCGAAAACGTGATCCGGTACATCCGCAGGGTGGTCGGCGCGGTGGCGTTCGGGTCCGGCTCCAGATACCCGGCCCGTACCAGGTCGTCAAGGCGGCGATCAAGGTCGCTCGTGGCGCTGGCCATGCCGATGGCCTCGGCCGCGGCCTCCGCGTCCACGTTGCGGCTTGCCGAGGTGTCCTCGAGCTGCCCCCTCATCGCTTTCAACAGCTGCATGGTCTTGGGACCCATGATCACCCTCCCAATATCCGACGCCACCACGGCCGGCGCTCTCCGCCCGCCTCCGCGCGCTCTGTGGCCTCCTGAGCCTCTCTCATAGCGGACCGGGGCTCTGCACCTTCCGAGGCCTCTGCGGCCGTCTGCGGGCCTCCTGGCGGCTCTGTGGGGTCGGCGGCCTGCAGCTCGGGGATCCGCGACGTGAGGCCCGCGATGATGCGCCGGTTCTCCCGGTTGGCGGCGTTCGCC
>JADDPU010000527.1 GCA_016781725.1 Rubrobacter sp.
AGCGCCCAAGCTCGCCGCTGGTGCCTATCCTCTATGGCCCGCCAACGGTCCCCCCTCCCGCGTGGCCGTGACGCCCCGGCCCGCCACCCGGCGGCAAACCCCTCCGGGCGGGCATCGGTACCTTCCTGCTCGTGGGCGCGAGGGATGCCGACCGCTGGCTCCTGATTCGCCTCTCGCTCAAACCACGATCCTCAAGACTTCCTCGATGGTAGTGACCCCTTGGGCGGCCTTGAGCAGGCCGTCGTCCTTGAGGCGGAGCATGCCCGCCTCCTCGACCGCGCGCCGAATGCCGCCGGCCGAGGCGCGACCAACGATCAGGGCCCTAACCTCGTCGCCGACGACCATCATCTCGTACACGCCCACCCTACCGCGGTACCCCGTGCCCCCACACCGGTCGCAGCCCACGGGTTCGTAGAAGGCGAGGTCGCCACCGGGCCAGTGATCGAAAGGGAACCCCAGGTCGGAGAGGATCGGCGCGTCGACCGCCCCGGGCCGCTTGCACCTCTCGCAGAGCCTCCTGGCCAGGCGCTGGGCGATCACGCAGTCGACGGCCGAGGCCGTCAGAAAGGGCTCAACCCCCATCTCGGTAAGCCTCGTGAGCGCCGCCGGGGCGTCGTTGGTGTGCAGCGTGGCCAGCACCAGATGGCCCGTCAGGGCCGCCTCAACGCTGATCTTGGCCGTCTCCCGGTCGCGTACCTCGCCTATCATCACCACGTCGGGGTCGCTCCTCAGGATGCTCCTCAAGGCCGAGGCGAAGGTCAGCCCCACCTTCTGGTTGACCTGGATCTGGTTTATCCCCCCGAGCCGGTACTCGACAGGGTCCTCCACGGTTATGATATTCCGTCCCGGTGAGTCGAGCTCCTTCAAGGTGGCGTAGAGGGTGGTGGACTTGCCGCTTCCGGTTGGCCCGGTGACCAGGATGGTCCCGTAGGGGCGCCCGAAGATCTCCCTGTAGCGCTCGAGCGCCTTCTGATCGAACCCGAGCTTGAGTAGGTCGACCTCGACGCTCGCCTTATCTAGCAGGCGCAGCACTACCTTCTCTCCGAAGACCGTGGGCAGGGTTGCGGCCCTCAGATCCGTCTTGCGTCCGCCGAGCCTCACCGAGAAGCGGCCGTCCTGGGGCAGGCGCCGCTCCGCTATGTCGAGGTCGGCGAGTATCTTCAGTCGGGCCGTGATGCCGCTCTGGAGCTTGGGCGGCACGTTCATGATCTCGCGCAGGACGCCGTCGACGCGCAGACGCACCGCGAGCCCACCGGCGCCGGGCTCGAAGTGAATGTCCGAAGCCCCCTCGCTGGCCGCCCGCTGAAGGATCGAACCCACGATGCGCACCACCGGGGCGTTCTCGGCCTCCACGTCGTCTCCTAGCTCGACCACCCCCCGCTCGCCGCCGGTCGATCTCTGCCCCGCCTCCTCGAGTATCCTGCTCACGTCCCCGCCGAGCGCGTAGACCCTGTTGAAGACCCGCTCTATCTCCTCCTCCAGCGCCACTACCGGCGTGATGGGGTACCCCGAGATCATCCTCAAGTCCTCGACGGCGTAGAGGTTGGTCGGGTCGCTCATCGCCACGACGAGACGCCCCCTCTCGACCCGGAGGGGCAGCATATTGCGTCTGCGCAGCATCTTTCGGTCCGCGACAGTCGTCACGCTTGGATCCACGTCGTTCTCCGTGAGCTCGACGTACTCGAGGCGGAGCTTTTTCGCGAGGGCCCGCGCGAGATCGACGGGAGAGACGTAACCTGCGGCGAGCAGGGCTTGCTCGAGTCGGAGCCGGTCGCGGCGTCCGACGGCCAGCGCCTCGTCGAGCTGCGAGCGGGTTATCTTGCCCTGGGCGAGGAGGATCTCCCCGATCTTGTCGCCCACCTCAACCCCCTCTCCGCCTACGGCGTCTATTACAACGT
>JADDPU010000075.1 GCA_016781725.1 Rubrobacter sp.
AGAGCACATGACTGAAAATCATGGTGTCCCCGGTTCGAATCCGGGTCCCGCCACTTCTATTTTTCCTGCAAATAGCGAGAAAAGCTGAAGGCACCGGTTCTGTCGCCGGAGCCCTTTGTCAACAGCGTGTGAAGAGAACGCTGCGCTACGACGTCGAGATGGATAGGGGAAGGAGGATCGAGTTAGTCGGCTTCCGACTGCTCTTCGCGGAGAAGCAAGCACGTAGTGGGCCCGACCTCTCGACACGAACATTCTCACGCCTTAATCGCTGCGCAGATCCGCAAAGCGTCCGAAAAGATATCGCTCCGGCAACGCTCGGTTAGTCACCTTCCTGACGTTTCTACCCACCGTTTCACGTCGCGACGCATACGGGCGGGTCGGAACGCCCCATTAGATATCGTCGACCACGAGGTTGTTGTCGTCGGCTGCTTCCAGCACCGCCGCCCGCAGTGCCTCGTCGTCGAGCCCCATGACGCGCTCGGGCGCAAATGGACGGTGCGGGTGCTAGGAAAACACGCCGTCGAAGCTTCGTCTCGCGAAACGACCGAGGAAAGAGGGGGCTCATTGCTGGCGGGGCCGGGAAAGCGCGATAGACTCTGGCCCGAGGGATGGAGTACGACGAGGAAAAGGTCGACGAGATGGTGCTGGCGCTCCTCTACCTTGGAACGTTTCGGGACGGGCCGGTGATTCGGGCCTGGAAAAGCTTCGACTGGAGCAGCATGGACCGGCTCTACGAGAAAGGGTTCATCCACGACCCCAAGAGCAAGGCCCGGTCCGTGATCCTCACGGAAGAAGGCGAGAGGGTCACGAGAGAGCTCTTCGAGCGGCACTTCGGGCGCTAACGTGCGAGTCCTACACGCTCACTGGCGCCCTTCAAGCCCGGACGGCGCCCTCCTGTTCTGGGCGGAAGTTCAGCCGGACGAGGTCCCGCGACGTTCCTCGCGCAAGCATCCTTTCTGCGCCGATGCCGGCAACCTGCGCGATCTGCTCGGAGAAACGGGAGCGGAGGCGGAGACGTTCACCCTGCTCTTGCCCGGCAACTCCAGGAGACCTTTCCCGTCCCCGCAATTGCGGGGAGCGGAGCTGGGGAGAAGGGGCAGACGCGCTTTGCGTGCCTGGGAGGTCCAGGGCTTGCGGCAGGGCCGGGCGGTCGAAGTGCTGATGAGATTGCTGGAGCCGGGTTCTCTGCCGCCCGACGTCCGGCTCGGGGATTCGCTGCGTTACTGGCAGCGCGCGGCGCAGCTCGCGCTGGAGGCTCTGGCGGGGCAGCAGGTGATCCCTGGCCTCAAACATCGCCAAGAAGGCCTTTACGCCCGCTGGCTCCCGATTCTGGATCACGAGCGCCTGGAGCGGCTCGCCAGGGCCATGCCACCGGTGTGCCGCGCCGACCCGAAAGGGCCCCCGGCTCCGAAGGCGTTGCTTGAGAACTTCCTGGAAGAGACGTGCGACACGTTGGCCAGGGAGTGGAGCTCCGCGCCGGAGCCTCCGAAAGACCCGACCGAGCCGGGCTCGCGTTGGGTGCGGGCGCTCTTCGGGCATCCGGAGCCCGTCCGCCTCTCGGCGGCGCAGCGAGAAGATCTCGAACGCAGCCACCGCCTCTGGCTACGCAACCTCCGCCTCGCAGGCGACGAGCACTTCCGGGTGGCCTTCCGGCTCTCGGCGCCGAACCGGGGGAACCGCTGGTCGGTGGACTTCGCGTTGCAGGCGCGCGACGACCCGAGCCTGCTCGTTCCCGCCGCCGCCGTCTGGCGAGGAGCCGAGGGTGATGTCCGGCGTCTGGTCAACCCTCGGGAGAAGCTACTCACCGGCCTCGGCTACGCCGCCCGGTTCTTCGGGCCACTCGAACGGGCCCTGTGCCGCTCCGCTCCCGAGAGGCTCCAGGTGAACACCGAGGATGCCTTCCGCTTTCTGCGCGAGTGCGCGCCCTTGTTGGAAGAGAGCGGCTTCGGTGTCCTGGTGCCTCCCTGGTGGCGCCGCCCCGAAGCCCGCCTGAGACTGCGCCCTCGCCTCGCCCCGGCCTCCGACACGACGGGCCGGGGCGAGATGAGCCTTGAGAACCTCGTGAACTACCGGTGGGACATCGTCCTCGGGGACCGGCGCCTCAGCAAAGAGGAGTTCGAAGCCCTCGTCGCGCTCAAGTCCCCGCTGGTGCAACTGCGGGGCGAGTGGGTGCGCCTCGACCCCGAACAGGTTGACGCCGCCCTGGAGTTCTTCGCCGAACGCGACCTTGAGGGTGAGGTCGGCCTGCCCGAAGCCCTGCGCCTGGGGCTCGGAGGAGTCGAGGAGATAGAGGGGCTGGAGGTCGAGGAGGCGGACTTCGAGGGGTGGCTCGGCGAGTGGCTCGACCGTCTCGGCGGCGACCGGAGGTTCGAACCCCTGCCGGTGCCGGCGGACCTCCAAGCGGAGCTGCGACCCTACCAGCTGACCGGTTACTCCTGGCTCGGCTTCCTGCGCGAGGCCGGGCTCGGTGCTTGTCTCGCAGACGACATGGGCCTCGGAAAGACCCTCCAGACCCTCGCCCTGCTCACCTACGATAGGGAGCAGGGCCGGCTCGATGCTCCGGCTCTGGTCATCTGCCCGACTTCCGTGGTGAGCAACTGGCGGCGGGAGGCCGAGCGGTTCGCTCCGAAGCTACGGTGCCTGGTCCATCAAGGTCCGAACCGGTTGCGGGCCGAAGAGTTCGTCCGGGAAGCGGGGGGGACGGACCTCGTCGTCACCAGCTACGCGCTCTTGCGGCAGGACGCGGAACCACTGGGGAGCGTGCAGTGGCACGCCGTCATTCTGGACGAGGCGCAGAACATAAAGAACCCCGGCGCGAAGCAGAGCCGGCTGGCCTACGAGCTGTCCGCGGGATTCCGCGTGGCACTCACCGGCACGCCTGTCGAGAACCGTTTGGGCGAGTTGTGGTCCATCATGCGGTTCCTCAACCCAGGTTACCTGGGCTCCCGAAGGGACTTCCGGCGGCGTTTCGCATTACCAATCGAGTGCGAGGGCGACGAGGAGGCGGCAGGGAGGCTGCGCCGGCTGACTTCTCCGCTCGTGCTGCGGCGGCTCAAGACCGACCCCGGGGTCATCCGGGACCTGCCCGAGAAGTGGGAGAGCAAGGAATACTGCAAGCTGAGCGAGGAGCAAGCCAGCCTCTACGAGGTCGTTGTCCGGGAGGCGATGGAGGACCTGCCGGAGAGCGAGGGCATAGAGCGCAAGGGGCTCGTTCTGTCTATGCTCACCCGGCTCAAGCAGGTCTGCAACCACCCGGCGCAGTTCCTGCACGAAGGGAGCGGAGCAAACGGCGGGATAGAGCGCAGCGGGAAGCTCCTCCGCTTGTTGGAGTTGCTGGAGGAGACCTTGAGCATCAGGGACGGGAGTCTCATCTTCACCCAGTACAAGGAGATGGGCTCTCTGCTGGAGAACATACTCACCGAGCGCTTCGGGGTCGGCGTGCAGTTCCTCCACGGCGGCACTCCGGCCAGAAAACGCGCCGAAATGGTGAGCCGCTTCCAGGAGGGCGATGGGCCTCCGCTCTTCATCCTCTCTCTCAAGGCGGGCGGGACGGGTCTCAACCTCACGCGGGCCAACCACGTGTTCCACTTCGACCGCTGGTGGAACCCCGCCGTGGAAGACCAGGCCACCGACCGCGCCTTCCGCATCGGACAGAGGCGCAACGTCCAGGTACACAAGTTCGTCTGCACCGGCACGCTAGAGGAGAAGATAGACCGGATGATCGAACACAAGAAAGCCCTCGCCGAGAGTGTCGTTGGTGAGGGTTGGATCACGGAGTTCTCCGATGAGGACTTGCGCGAGATGGTCGCCCTGCGCCGGGAGGCCTACGGATGAGTTACTACGACTGGTATCCCGAGAGCCGGCCCATCCGGACCGACCGGGGACTCAAGGCCCGCAGCCAGCGCGGCGCCTTCGCCAAGAACTGGTGGGCGGAGCGTTGGATTGAAAGCCTCGAACAGCTCATGGATGCAGGCCGTCTGCGGCGGGGCAGACGCTACGCCCGCCAGGGGCAGGTCCTCTCGCTGGAGGAACGCGCCGGCGGTGTGGTGGCCGAAGTTCAAGGCTCGCGCAGGAAACCATACCGGGTAACGATAAACCTCGAACCCCTCGAAGACGCCGGGTGGGAGCGCGTGATCGACGCCCTCGCCGAACGCGCGGTCTTCGCCGCCCGGCTCCTCTCCGGCGAGATGCCCGAAGACATCGAAGAGGCGTTCTCGGCTGCCGGGGTGAGCCTCTTCCCCGAACGCCGGGGCGAGCTACGGACCGAGTGCTCCTGCCCGGACCCCGCGCGGGTATGCAAACACACCGCCGCCGTCCACTACATCCTCGGCGAACGCTTCGACGAGGACCCCTTCCTGCTCCTCCGGCTGCGCGGCCGCGCGGCGGACGAGGTGCTGCCGGCCCTCCGCGAACGGCGGGGCGATAGAGGAGAACCGACCCCCGAACCGGCCGCTCCGTCCCTCGAAGAAGAGCTCGACCGTTTCTGGGAGGCGGGACCGGAGCTTGACGCGATCCGGATCTCCATTAAGTCTCCCCCGGTGCTGCTCCCGGTGCTGCGTCGCCTCGGGCGGCCCAACTTCGTCACCGAAGACCTCCCACGCCTGCTGTCTCCCGCCTACGAGGTCATCTCTCGCTCCGCGCTGGATACCGCCTTGGCCGAAGAGGAAGAGGCATGAAGCTCCGCGCGGCTCTGAACTCCTTCATCGTCGAAGACCTCAAGCAACTCGTCAGGCTCTGCGGAGGCCCCGGCCCCGACGGCGCCCGCAAGGAACAGCTCGTAGAGTACATAGTTGGTCGCATCACTCACCCAGTTGTACTTGCGGAGATATGGCGGCGCCTCGACCCCCTCTCCCAAAAAGCAGTGGCCTCCGCTTACCACGCGGGGGGTGAGTTCGCCCCGGAAGCCTTCGTCGCTCAGTACGGTGAGTTGCCCGACCATCTGTCCGGGCTGTCTCTGCCCTCCATGGTCTACGTCTTCAACCGCAAACTTTCTCCGGTAGAACTCTTCATCCATGGCGACGAAATTCCCGAGGAGATCATGGAGCTTCTCGGCCCTCTGGTACCGCCGCCGGAGAAGTTCCGACTCGAAGGTCTCGAAAGGACGCCGCACGCGATAGACATCGATGGCGAGCGGGTCACGCTCTTGCGGGCGGACACCGAGCAAACCGGCCTGCACGACCTGCTGGTCTACCTGCGAATGCTGCGTCAGGGTGAGGTCAGGACCTCCACTAACTCGTGGCGGTTGACCCCGGCGAGCGTCCGCAAGCTCCTGAACAACCTGCTCGACGGAGACTTCTTCTCCCACGCCGAGGGTGCCAGACCCGCCGACGCCATCCGTCCCGCTGGTCTGGCCGTCTTCGCCCGCGAGTCGGGACTGGTCGGCGCCTTCGACACGCTCACCGAACCCGGCAGCACGCTGCTCAAAGACCATGACCCGGGCACGCTACTCCACGCCTTCGAAACTTGGACGCGCAAGGGGAGCTTCGACGAGCTCAGCCGCGTCTTCGCCGTCAAGGGTCAGAAGTCCAAACGCGCCCGCCTGACGCCGCCCGCCGAGCGACGCGAGGCGATAGTAGAGGCGTTGTCCTGGTGTCCCACGGGGGTTTGGATCTCCGTCGAGGACTTCCACCGGGCGCTGAAGGTCTGGCGCTTCGACTTCGAGGTAGACCTGAGCGGCTACCTCTATGTAGGCGATGCCCCTTATGGCTGGTACGGGTACGACGACGCCACCATAAGAGAGATGTACACCAACGTCTTGCTCTGGGAGTACCTCGGCACCATCGGTGCCCTAGACCTCATCTACCTCCCGCCCGAAGAGACCGAATACGACAGCCTGTACGAGGGGTTGATCTTCTTCCGCATAAACCCGCTTGGCGCCTACCTCTTCGGCCAGACCGGAGAGTACGCGTCTCCTCGACCGCTTGACGACCCGCTCTTCAGCATAGACTCTGAACTTGTCCTCTCCCTCGAAGACCCCGCTGCGCTCACCCCTGACCTGCGCCTGGAACTCGGCCGGTTCACCGTCGAGCAGGGCAATCATCGGTACCGGCTCGATACTAGACGTGTGCTGGACGAGGTGGAGCGCGGCGAAGACCTCCGGTACGTAGCCGACTTCCTGGAGCGGCATCACAGAGGCCCGTTGCCAGAACAAGTCCCCCGCTGGCTCCAGGAACTCGGAGCGAACAGAGGAGCCTTCAAGAAGAAGGGCGGCGCCCTGCTCGTCCAGGTACGCTCCAGAGAACTCTTGGAGTCGGTCGTCGAAGACCCGATCCTCAAGAGGTCCGCGAGAGTCCTCGAAGGCCGCACCCTGATCGTCCCGTCGAGCAAAGAGGGTTCGTTCCGCAGCCGCCTCAAGGAACTCGGCTACCTGCTGGACCGGTGATCTAACCTCGCAACGACCCACGGCACCTTACGATGACGCTTGCCTCGGGATCTCCGCCGAACCTGTTGAGTACAATAGATTAAGATAGGTCGTCGCTGCTAAGAAGGTGTGCGTATGAAGAACTTTACGCGAATCACGTTTGATCCGGAGGTGATGGGCGGGAAGCCGTGCATCCGCGGGTTGCGCATCACCGTCGGCACCATCGTCGGGCTCGTGGCGGCCGGTCATTCCGGGGCGGACATCTTGCGCGCCTATCCGTACCTGGAAGAGGAAGACGTGCGGGAAGCGCTCTCATACGCCGCGTGGCGCGTCGAAGAGATAGAGCTTCCGCTGGTCGGCGGCTGAAGCTGCTCGTCGACATGAACCTCTCGCCCGGCTGGGTCGCTTTCCTCGAGCGCAACGGCTTGCCCAGGCCGTCCATTGGTCGTCGGTCGGAGATCCGCGGGCGGCAGATCGGGCCATCATGGATTGGGCGCGGGCGAACGATTACGTCGTTTTCACACACGATCTCGACTTCGGTACCATCCTGGCTGTTACGCGCGCCGAAGGCCCGAGCGTACTGCAAATTCGCGCCCAAAATGTGCTGCCCGAGCACCTCGGAGAAGTCGTCATGGCTGCACTCCGGCAGTTCGCACAGCAGCTAGAGGTGGGCGCTTTGATCACGGTGGACGAAGGCGCCTCCCGGGCACGTATCTTGCCAATCAACCGCTAAGCTCGCCGCGGCTCACGGTTTTCTTTGCTTCGTACACCCGTTGAAGACCCTGAGGTCTGGCTCGAAGGCCCTCCGAACCAACATAGACGAGACGATATCTCCCAACCGGAAGGTCTAGGTGGAGACTCCAAGTTCCGAGCGGTTGACCTCTGGGGCGCTTGCCCCGACGTCTCCGCATAGCACTCTGAGCATTCGATCACCGGGA
>JADDPU010000058.1 GCA_016781725.1 Rubrobacter sp.
CTAGGCCGCTTCCTGTTTCGCTACGAGCAGGTGCGCGAACCCGTGCGGGCGCTGAGCGGGGGAGAGCAGACCCGGCTACAACTGCTCCTGCTCATGCTGCAGGAGCCCAACTGCCTCATCCTCGACGAGCCGACCAACCACCTTGACATAGACTCGATGGAGATCCTCGAGGGCGAGCTCGAGAGGTTCCCCGGCACTGTAGTCTTCGTCTCCCACGACCGCTACTTCCTAGACCGCATCGCCGACGGGATCGTCGAGGTGCGCGACGGCGAGCTTCACCGCCACGAGGGCGGCTACAGCGCCCTCCCGGGCCGGTCGGCGGACCAGCGCGCCACCAGCGGGTGGCCCGGCTAGCCGGCCTCTCGCCGGCACGAAGCCCCATCGGGGGTGGTGCGAGTCGGGGTGGGTGATCCCCTGCCGGCGGGCTGGGCGCTCGCTATCTCTCGAGGACTATCGTGACCGGCCCGTCGTTCACCAGCGCCACGCTCATCATCGCCCCGAAGCGTCCGGTCTCCACGCGGTCCACGCCGGCCGCGCGAAGCCTCTCGCAGAAGTGGTCGAAGAGCCGCTCTGCCTCTTCCGGCATCGCGGCCCCGATAAAGCTCGGGCGCTTGCCCTTGCGCGTGTCGGCGAGGAGGGTGAACTGCGAGACCGCGAGGACGGCGCCCCCGACGTCCGTGACGCTCCGGTTCATCTTCCCCTCCTCGTCGCCCATGATCCTCAAGCCCGCTATCTTCTCCGCGAGCCAGTCCGCCTCGGCCTCGCCGTCTGCTTGGGCGACGCCGACGAGGAGCAGGAGACCGAAGCCTATCTCGGAGATCCTCTCGCCCTCTACGGTGACCGAGGCTTCGCTGACCCGCTGGAGGACTATTCGCAAGGTCTAGAGGGGCCTGCGTCCGGCGTAGCCGGCCTCGATCTCGTGCCAGTACCCGACGCGCTCTTCGGGCGGGTGCCAGCAAAGAAAGACGACGCGCCCCTCGCGCTCGTGCGGGAAGTCGATAAGGCCGACGTCCAGGTCCTTGAGGACGACGCCGAGCTCCCTGATGCGCTCTATGGCGAGGTAGAGCCTGTACGCCTCGACGCCGTACTCGGAGCCAACCCTCCCGCCGCCGTTCGCGCCGGCCGCCCTCAAGATCGGCGCGAGGTGCGGTGCCCTCTCGCGCACGGCGTCGCGGTGGTGCGAGACCTCCGCCAAAAGCTCGCGGAGCGTAGGCAGGAGGGAGTTCGCCTCGTCGACAGTGAAGAGTTTGGGGAAGGCGGGATCCACGCCCGGTCGGGGGTCGGGCCCTTTAGCGGCCGACGGCCAGGCGGTCGGCGAGCATGTCGGGGAGGCCTGCGGCCCGGATCTTGGCCTGCGCCCGCTCGATGTCGTACTCGACGAAGCGGTAGATCACGCGTTCACCGTCCCTCAGGACGTATGAGGCGAAGGTGTCCCCGTCGCGCGGCTGGCCCACGGAGCCGGGGTTTACGAGGTAAGGCCCACCCGAGGTGAGGTCAAGGGTATCGCCGTCGGTCATCGCGCCGTTCGGGGAGGGGACCACTGTCTTGACGTGGGTGTGGCCGAAAAAGCAGATCGGGATCCCAGGGTATTCTCCCTTCAAGATGGCGAGGTTCTCCTGGGCCGAGGTCTTGTTGATGATGTACTCGTCAGGGTCGCGCACGGAGCCGTGGACGAAGAGCGCCTCCCTCGTCTGCATCATGCGCGGCCTCGTGCGCAAGAACTCGGCATTCTCGGGACCGAGGTGCTCGCGGGTCCACATGACCGCGGCTGCGGCGGTCGGGTTGAACCAGTTCAGGTCCGTCCCGAGGTCCGTGACGGCGAGGTCGTGGTTGCCCGAGATCGTGGGCATGCCCAAAGAGCGCACCACCTCGCAGCACTCGTCGGGGTTGGCCCCGTAGCCGATCACGTCGCCCAGGCAGTAGACGGTCTCGACCTCCCCCGGCACGTCGCGCAGGACGGCCTCTAGCGCCTCAAGGTTGCCGTGGATGTCCGAGATCACCGCGTACATATGGG
>JADDPU010000566.1 GCA_016781725.1 Rubrobacter sp.
CAGGTAGAAGCTTGCGGCGCCCGCGGTCACCATGCCGGGGGTCGGCCACAGGCGGGCGAACCCTATCTCGAAGACGCCGGCCGCGAACAAGAGTCTCCAGGTCATCCCGGCTCACTTCCCGCCCTTCAGATAAGCCTCGAACTCGGGCCACGGGAGGCAGTTGATCACGCTTCCCTTCTCGACCCACGCCCGGCGGGCCTGGGAGACGCCGTACTTCGCGAAGCTCAAGGCCCCCTCGTCGTGGGCGTCGGTGTCGATGGTGATCCTGACGCCGGCGTTCACAGCCTCCCTGACGTAGGGAGCGGCGAGGTCGAGGCGGTCGGGGTAGGCGTTTAGCTCGAGGGCTGTGTTGGTGGCCGCGGCCTCCCGGATCAGACGCGAAACGTCGACCTCGTAAGGCTCGCGGCGGTTCAGGATGCGGCCCGTCGGATGGCCGATGGCGCGGACGTGGGGGTTGTTCATTGCCCGCACGATGCGCTCGGTCATGGCCTCCTCGCCGATCCGGAACGAGGTGTGCACGCTCGCCACCACGAAGTCGAGCTCGGCGAGCAGGTCGTCCTCGTAGTCAAGCGTGCCGTCCTTGAGCACGTCCACCTCCGAGCCGCAGAGGAGGTGGATCTCGCCGTAGCGCCCGTCGGCAGCGCGTACGGCTTCGAGCTTCCGCTCGAGCCTCTCGGGGGAGAGGCCGTTCGCCACCTTCAAGCTCTGCGAGTGGTCGCAGAACACCAGGTACTCGTAGCCGAGCTCGATGGCCGCCTCGGCCATGCTCTCGATGGTGCCCTTCCCGTCCGAGTAGTTCGTGTGGACGTGCAGATCGCCCCGAACGTCCCCGACCGAGACCAGGTCGGGGAGATTTCCCTTTTCGGCGGCCTCCAACTCCCCTGAGTCCTCGCGCAGCTCGGGCGGGATGTACGCGAGCCCGAGGCGGGAGTAGAGCTCCTCCTCGGTGGCCACAGGCTCGTAGTCGCCGGTCCCCGCTTCGGCCAAGCCGTACTCGGAGATGTTCATGCCCATCTTCACTGCCCGCTCGCGCAGGACTATGTTGTGGGCCTGGCCGCCCGTAAAGTGGTGCAGGAGCGCGCCGTAAGCCTCAGGCGCCACGATCCTCAAGTCCACCTCGATCCCGCCCGACAGGATGAACACCTTCTTCGGGCCGTGGGCCAGGACCTCATCGGCGAAGGGGGCTTTGGCGAAGGCGTCTGCGAGAGCGGCCGGGTCGTTGCTCGAGGCGACGATATCGAGGTCGCCTATGGTCTCCTTCATGCGGCGCAGGGAGCCGGCGATCTCGGCCCGCTCCGTGGCGGGGTGGGAGCGGACGAAGGAGAGGACGAGCTCGCCGAGGGCCGTCGCGTCGTGGAGCAACATCCGGCGCTCGGTGGCGTTGTAGGTCCTGGCGGCGCGCAGGATCTTCTCTGCGCTCTTCTTGCCGAAGCCCTTGAGGGCGGCGAGCGGTTCGGGGTCCAGCGCCGCCAGCTCCTCGACGCTGGTGACGCCGAGCTCCTTCCAGAGGCGCCCTACCGTGCGCGGTCCCACGCTCGGCAGGTGCGTCATCTCGACGAGGCCGGGCGGGATCTCGGCGGAGAGGTCAGCGAGTAGCTTGGGGGTGCGGTCTTCTGCGAGGTCCCGGATCACCTCGGCCGTCCTCGCGCCGACGTGGGGGAGCTCCGTCAGGTCCTCGACCTCCCCGACCGGGCGTCCCAGAGCACCCACGGACTCGGCAGCCCGGTGGTACCCGAGCACGCGGTAGTACGCCTCGTCCTTGATCTCCATGAGCGTCGCTATCGTCTCGAGTTTCTGGACTATCTCGTTGTTCTGCAACCTGCGCACCCTTCCTTCTGACACGGCCGGCCCCTCGAAGGATTATACGTGGGTACCGTTAATTCCACGGGTTGACCAACATTTCATCCCGTTCTTGCCGGCTCCTGACAGGGGGCATTCTCTCCTTCCCGGTGGGATCGCATAATGCGTTCGGGCAGGAG
>JADDPU010000122.1 GCA_016781725.1 Rubrobacter sp.
GGGTACGGGGTCAGCGGGGTGCTTTGTAGTACCGGGCCGACGGGCAGATGTCGTTGAGGGGGCAGTTGGGGCAGTCGGGCTTGCGGGCCTTGCAGATCCTGCGCCCGTGCAAGATGAGCAGGTGGGAGAAGACTGTCCAATCTTCCCTCGGCACCACATTCATGAGGTCTTGCTCTATCTTCTCGGGATCCTGCTCGGCGGTGAGGCCCAGCCTGTTGGAGACGCGGCGGACGTGGGTGTCAACGACGACGCCCTCGTCCACGCCGAAGGCGTTGCCAAGGACCACGTTAGCAGTCTTGCGTCCGACGCCGGGCAGGGCGACGAGCTCCTGCATGGTGCTGGGGACCTCCCCGCCGTGCTCCTCGACGAGGGCGCGGGCCATGCCCCGAAGCGAGCGGGCCTTGTTGCGGTAGAAGCCCGTCGGGCGGATCTCCTCCTCGAGCTCGCCGGGATCCGCTTCCGCGTAGTCGTGGGCGGTGCGGTACCTCTGAAAAAGCGTCTTCGTGACCCCGTTCACCCTGACGTCGGTGGTCTGGGCGGAGAGGATCGTCGCCACGAGGAGCTCGAGGGGGTTCGTCCAGTCGAGCTCGGTCTTGGCGTCGGGGTACTCAGCCTTGAGGCGTGGGATCACCTCACTGGTCGGGGCTGCGGATCCAGTCACGATGGCCCGGGATTATACCCTGGATTACACTGTCTCCGGAAGGGAGACCTAGAGACAGAGGGGAGCTCGAGCATGGCCGAAGTCACCTTCGACTACCGAAACCTCGTTGAGGTGGAAGGCGGCCTTACGGACCGGGATCTGGAAGGGGTGCGGCCCCGCCTGCGGGAGGCTACGGACGAGCTTCTCGGGAGCCCACCGGGCTTTATGCGGCTGCCGAAGACTGGTGAGTACGCCGAGGCTTCGGCGCGCGTGGCCGAGGAGATCCGGGGCTCGGGCGCGACGGACTTCGTCCACGTCGGCATCGGGGGCTCGGCCCTCGGCCCGATGGCCCTGCACCGGGCGCTCAACCACCCTTACTACAACGCGCTCTCCGAGCGCCGCGGTCCGCGCATCCACTTCGCGGAGAACACGGACCCCGCGACGCTCTCGGCGATCCTCGACCTCGCCGACCCGGAGGCTACCTGGGTCAACGTCGTCACCAAGTCAGGCTCGACGGCGGAGACGATGGCGAACTTCCTGGTCATCCGCGGCGTCCTGGTCGACGCTTTGGGCGACTTCGGCTTCCAGGGGCGCATGGTCGCAACCACCGACCCCGAGAAGGGTTTCCTGAAGGAGATCGCCGACCGCGAGGACCTAATAACGCTGCCCATACCCAAAGACGTGGGCGGTCGGTTCTCGGTGCTCACGCCGGTCGGGCTGCTGCCCGCGGCCGTTACGGGCCTGAACGTGGACGCGCTCCTCGCAGGGGCGGCGCAGTGCGTGGACGAGGTCCAAGAGCAGGGCGCCGAGCACCCGGCGGTCGTCGGGGCGGCTATGCACTTTCTCATGGACACCGCCAGGGGGCGCAACGTGCGGGTCATGATGACCTACGCCGACGCCCTGGAGCGGCTCGCGGCGTGGTTCGTCCAGCTCTGGGCCGAGTCTCTGGGCAAGGACGGCAAGGGCTCCACCCCCCACGGCGCCGTCGGCACCACCGACCAGCACTCCCAGGTCCAGCTCTACATGGAAGGCCCGCAGGACAAGGTGATCGAGATCGTCGAGGTCGGGGACCACCCGCGCGACCTCGAGATACCGGCGGCCTACGAGGACCTCGAAGGCGTCGGCTACCTCGGCGGGCACACCATGGCCGAGCTGCTCAACGTAGAGTGCGACGCCACCCGCAAGGCGCTAACCGAGGCCGGGCGTCCCAACGCGACGATTAGGCTCGGGACGGTAAACGAGGAGAACCTCGGCTACCTCTTGCAGGCGCTCGAGATACAGACCGCCGTGTCCGGCAGCCTCTACGGCGTCAACGCCTTCGACCAGCCCGGCGTCGAGGCGGGGAAGCAGATCACCTACGAGAGGAT
>JADDPU010000581.1 GCA_016781725.1 Rubrobacter sp.
GTCGTCTCGCCGGTGAGGACCACCGCCGAAGGCATGCCCGCCTCCAGCGCCATGCGAATGTCCGTGTAGAGCCTGTCGCCGGTCATGACGCATTCTGAGGCTTCCATCCCCATCATCCCCAGGATGGTCTCTAGCATGATCGGGTCGGGCTTGCCGGTGTTGACTTCGCACCTGGCCCCGGTGCAAGCCTCGATCGCGGCGACGATGGACGCGGCGTCGGGCTCGCCCCTGCCACCGGGTAGCGGGCAGTAGCGGTCTGGGTTGGTAGTGACCAGCCGGGCGCGCTTGTGGTACCAGATGGCATCGAAAGCGATCTGCAGCTTGCCGTACTCGAAGGTGCGGTCGTAAGAGGCTATGACTATGTCTATCTGCCGTGGGTCTTCAGACATCTTTATGCCGGCCTCGCGCAGGGCGTTCTTCAGCGGCTCCTCGCTGATCGGGAAGACCGTCGCGTCGGGGTGGTTCTGCGAGAGCCACCGGGTCATGGTGACCACGGTGTTGACGATCTCCTCTTCCGGCGTCGGGAGCCCGAGCCCGGTGAGCTTCTCGGAGTACATCCGCGGGTCCTTGGTAGGGTTGTTGGAGAGGAAGGCCACGCGCTTGCCACGCTCGCGTAGCTCCTCTATCAGGCGGCGGGCTCCCGGCAGGAGATCGTCGCCGAGGTAGATGGTGCCGTCCAGGTCGAAGACGTAGCCCTCGTACAGCCCGTCGGGAGCCCGGATCGGGCCGTCCGGCGAGCTTCGCGTACCCTTCTGCCCCATCTCGCTCCTTTACTAGTCTACTTTCTCAACCCCTCGATCCCCATGGAGTCTACGGTGGGCGGCGTCGATCACACTACGTATCTCTTGCCCGGTTCGCGATATTTATGCGTAGCGCCGGCTCGCCGAGCCTCTGCGGCTTCCCTCTCGGTCTTGTGGACCGAGAGATGACGCCCCATACTCCTCCGAAGAGTAGGAAGTCATACGGCACACGGGAGGTTTGCCATGCCACGTCTGTACGCGGCCGGAGATAACGCCGTGGTCGTACTTGAGGAGGGCGGGGTACGGGCTGAGCTCGAAGGACGCGGCGCCCGCTGCCTGGCTGTCGATCCCGAAGACCCGGACGTGCTCTACGTTGGCACCTCCGACGAAGGCCTCTTCAAGAGCGAGGACGGTGGAGTTAGCTGGGAGAAGCTCTCGGGGATCGAGCACCCCAGGGTCACCGCGGTGGCCGTCTCGCCTACGGACGGCGCCGTCTACGCCGGCACGGAGCCTTCGGCCCTGTTCGTCAGCCGCGACGGGGGCGCCTCCTGGCGAGAGCTCGAGGGCCTGAGGAACCTGCCCTCGGCGCCGACCTGGAGCTTCCCTCCCCGCCCATGGACCTCCCACGTGCGCGCCGTCGCCCTCTCCCACTCCGACCCTAACCTGGTGGTGGCCGGCATTGAGTTGGGCGGGGTGGTCAGGAGCGCCGACGGCGGCGAGACCTGGCAGGACCAGCGCCCCGGCGCCTACGCCGACTGCCACTCCCTGGCCACCCACCCGGAGGCCCCAGAGCTCGTTTACGAGGCCGGCGGCGGGGGGTTCGCCGAGAGCCGCGACTTCGGGGAAAGCTGGGAGGCGACCGACGAAGGGATGAAGTTGCGCTACGCGTGGGGTCTGGCCGTGGACGCTGAGGATCCGACCCTCGTCTACGCCTCGGCGGCCTCCGGGCCGGGACGGGCGCATGGAAGTGGTCCCTCCGACGCGGCGATGTATCGCAGGGTGGGGGAAGGGCGGTGGGAGGCCGTGTTGGAAGGGCTGGCCGCCTTCCCGTACGCACTCTGCTCGGACCCGGGGGTGCCGGGCGCCTTGTACGCCGGCCTTGGAGACGGAACGGTCCTTCGCAGCGCAAACGCCGGGGAGGGTTGGGAGGAGGTAGCCCGCGTTCCGTCAGGGCTTCA
>JADDPU010000451.1 GCA_016781725.1 Rubrobacter sp.
CGCGTACCTGAGCGCTTTAGGCAACGTCATCGAGATCGGGATGGGCTACGAGACGAAGTACCTGTGGACCCTCCCCATGTTCCACTGCAACGGCTGGACCTACCCCTGGGCTGTCACCTCCGTCGCGGCTACGCACGTCTGCCTGAGAAAGGTCGAGCCGGCGCGCATCTGGGAGCTGTTCGAGGCGGAGGGCATCACCCACTACTGCGCGGCCCCCACCGTCCAGATAGGCATCGTCAACGAGGAAGCAGCCCACCCGCTCGATACGCCGGTGACCGCCGCGATAGCGGGCGCCCCCCCTTCCCCCACCCTCCTTGGCGGCCTCCTCGAGTTGAACATCAAGCCTATGCACATCTACGGCCTGACCGAGACTTACGGCCCGATCACCACGAGCGGCGTCCACCCGGAGTGGCGGGACCTCGGCCTCGAGGAGCGGGCGCGCCTCATGGCGCGCCAGGGCCAGGGCTACACCACCTCCGACCTCGTGCGCGTCGTTGACGAGAACATGAACGACGTAGAGCGCGACGGGGAGACGATGGGCGAGATCGTCATGCACGGCAACATGGTGATGAAGGGCTACTTCGAGAACGAGGAGGCGACCGAGGAGGCCTTCGAGGGCGGCTGGTACCACTCGGGCGACGTGGCCGTGTGGCACCCCGACGGGTACATCGAGATCCGGGACCGCAACAAGGACATCATCATCTCAGGCGGCGAGAACATCTCGACCATCGAGGTGGAGCAGACCGTCGCCAAGCACCCGGCGGTGCTGGAGGCGGCAGTCGTCGCGATGCCAGACGAGAAGTGGGGCGAGCGCCCCAAAGCCTTCGTGGTCCTGAAGAAGGGCCAGGAGGCGACCGAAGAGGAGATAATAGACTTCTGCAAGGAGCACATCGCCCGCTTCAAGGCCCCGGCCGCCATCGAGTTCGGCGACCTGCCAAAAACCTCGACCGGCAAGGTCCAGAAGTTCGTCCTGCGCGACAAGGAGTGGGCCGGTAGCGAGAAGAAGGTCAACTAGGGACGCATGCCGGAACTCCACGTGCTCAAGGTGTTCGTCGGTGAAGGAGGCTCCGGCGGCAACCCGCTCGGCGTCTTCGTCGAAGGCTCGGAGGTGCCGGAGGAGGACCGGCAGGCGGTCGCAGCAGACCTCGGCTTCTCCGAGACCGTGTTCGTCGAGGACGCCGCGCACGGGGAGTTGCGCATCTTCACGCCAGCAACCGAGCTGCCCTTCGCCGGGCACCCGCTGGTCGGAACCGCCTGGCTACTAGCAAGCCAGGGGCTAGAGGTCTCCGCGCTGCGCCCCCCGGCGGGCGAGGTCCCGGTCAGGTTCGAGGCGGACCTCACCTATATCTCCGGCCGGCCCGAGTGGGCGCCGGAGTTCGAGCACCTGCGGCTGGATTCCCCCGCCGAGGTGGAGGCGCTCGACGGCCCGCCAGACAGCCACGATCTGGCCGGAGCGTGGGCCTGGGAGGACGAGGCGGCCGGACGCGTGCGCGTCCGGGTGTTCGCGCCGCGGGTAGGGGTGTATGAAGACGAGGCGACCGGGGCGCACGCGGTAAGGCTGGCGGCGGTGCTGGGACGTACGATCACGATCCATCAGGGCCAGGGATCTCTTATACTCGCCGAGCCGAGAGGCGACGGGACCGTCGAGATCGGGGGCCGCACCGAACCGGTCGAGATACGCGACTACTAGGAGGACGACGCGCATGATCGAAGCCGAAAAGACCTACGAGCACATCCTCTTCGAGCAGGATGGTCCTGTAGCCTACGTGACCATGAACCGCCCGAAGAAGCGCAACGCCCTCTCCCTAGACCACATGCAAGAGCTGATCTCTTGCTTTAAAGCCCTGGGCGAGGGCAGGGAGGCCAGGGTGGTCATCCTGCGCGGCGAGGGCCCGGCCTTCTGCGCCGGCCACGACATCTCCGAGATGGTGGGGCGCGACCCCGAGTTCTACCGCCACCTCTTCGACGTCTGCTGCGAGCTCATGGAGACCATCCAGTCCCTCCCGC
>JADDPU010000232.1:0-1008 GCA_016781725.1 Rubrobacter sp.
AGGCTACGCGCGTTCCGCGCATCGACGGTTTGGCGGGGGCGGGATACGGCCTGATCACCGACTACGAGCTCGGCGCGCTGAAGGTGCTGCCCATGCGCACGCACCTGGCGTTCGACGCCGCGAAGGGCGCCTTTATGGCCGCCTCGCCGTGGCTCTTCGGCTTCGCCAAGAACGGCACCCGCTACTGGCTGCCGCACGTCTTGATGGGCGCGGCGGACGTGGTAGTCGCGATCACGACCGAGACCGACTAGAGGGGCGGATGATCGCCGTCTATTCGGCTCTCTCGCTCCAGAAAGTCCAGGATCAAGCCGGCGAACCTTGCCGGCGCGCCGAAGTTGGCAGCGTGGGCCGCTCCGGGCAGCACGACGAGGCGACCCTGAGGTAGGAGCCGGGCCGCCTCCTCGGCCCAGCGCTGTGGGCAGATGGGATCGCGCGAACCGCGGACGACTAGCGCCGGTGCCCGCACGCGAGGTAGGTTCTCCTCAATTTGGTCCTCCAGCGCGTGGCGGAGCGTGCGCCACCCTCGCCGCGTGCCTGCGGACAGGTAGTCCCGCAACTCGACGGGCACGAGAGATGGGGGCTCGCGGAATACGTCCAAGAAGAACCTTGCGGCCTGACGGGGGACGGAACGCCCGCGCGGGTCCATCGTCGGGGCCTGCAACACGGTCCTTCCCACGAGTTCCGGGCGGCGCGCGGCGAGGTTTGCTACGACCTGGCAGCCCATGGAGTTGGCGACGAGCACCGCCCCCTCCAGCCCCATCGCGTCCATCCACGCGCAGAGGGCGCCGGAGAGCTCTGGTACGTCAAGGGTGCGAGGAGGACTCTCGCTCCTGCCGAAGCCGGGCAGGTCGGGCGCGTAGACCCGGTAGTGGCGGGCCAGCCGCTTCAAGGTAGGGATCATATAACGGCTGGAGACGATCAGGCCGTGCACCAGGACCACCGCCGGGAGGCCGTCGCCCGCGGCCTCCCCCGCGGTGCGGTAGTGCATCCACAGGCCATTCACCCGAG
>JADDPU010000232.1:1190-7236 GCA_016781725.1 Rubrobacter sp.
AGGTCTTGCGCTACGGGTTCGAGGATCTTCGACTCCACCGCATCCATGCCGCGCACTTCGGGAACAACCCGGCCTCCGGCCGGGTGCTCACGAAGATCGGCATGCGCTACGAGGGAACCCGCCGCGAGCACCACAGAAAGTACGGCGACTACGAAGACCGGGTGGAGTACGGCGTGCTCGGCAGGGAGTGGCGCGCGTCGTACCGCCCCGCCGGATGACCGCTGTGACATTACCTGGAGCGTGTTTCACACGCATCACCTGCCGCGGGATCGAGCCGGGCGAACGGCTGGGGCGAGGTCGGACGGAATGCGCGCAGATCCGAGCCTAGACGTGGGCAAGATCTCCGCCTGCCTCGCCGCGCATTACAATCTACGTGTTGCCTCCGTGACGTTTCTTCCCATCGGCTACGACCTTAACGCCGCAGTCTATAAAGTTATCTCGCACGGCGGGACCGCCTATTTCCTCAAAATCCGGTTCGGACCCGTCCACGAGCCTGGCCTGCTGGTGCCGCGGGCGCTGGTGGACCTCGGCATCCGGAACGTGCTAGCTCCCCTGCGAACGCGCTCATCGAACCTCTGGTGCCCGCTCGACGGCTACGCCGGTTACAGCGTCGTTCTCTATCCGTTCATTACAGGCGAGAATGCGATGGTCGTGGGGCTCTCCGACGATCAATGGCGGGAATTCGGCTCCACGCTGCAAGCCGTCCACGCCAGCGGGCTTGCCGAGCGCTTCCGGGGCCGCCTGCCGGTCGAGACCTTCTCGCTACCATCGGCCGCGTTGGTCCGGCAACTGCTGACTCTGACAGACGGTGTGCGTGCCGAGGGCGACGCCGCTGCGCAGTTCGCCGCATTTTGGCGGGAGCGTGCTGAGCAGATCCAACACTTGCTCGCGCGGGCCGAGGGGCTGGGAACGCGGCTTCGATCAAAGTCCTTCGAGTACGTCCTCTGCCACGCGGACATCCACGCCGCGAACATCCTTGTCGGCGACGACGGAAGGATCTACCTGATCGACTGGGATGGTCCGCTTATCGCACCAAGGGAGCGCGACCTACTCTTCGTGGTCGGGTCGAGGATCGCCCGAGCGGTGGAACCCAGAGAAGAGGGTCTGTTCTTCGAAGGGTACGGGCCGGCCGAGATCGACCCGGTCGCCCTGGTCTATTACCGGTACGAGCGCATCATCGAGGACATCGGCGAGATCGGGAAGAGCGTCTTTCTGGATCCGAGTCTTGGCGAGCGAGCGCGGGCGGAGGAGGCCGAGCTGGCCATGAGCTTCTTCGCACCGGGCGGCGACATCGACAACGCCGAAACGGTATCCCTCGTCAGCGCCCGATCACGCCTACCTGATCTACCGTAGGTCTCAGAGCACTCCGCTTGCCCATTCGTCACCGAGGCGGCGCATGGGAGTGCGGGGCGGGGAGGTGGTTCGCATGGGTTCATGCCATCGCAAACCGTTACAGGCGCCTATTCGATCGTGGAGGTCAGAGCGGGGGTCTTCCTAACGTTCTATACGGCCCTTGACGAAGGGCGGGTCGCGTCGAGGGTCAGGAAGAGCCGCTCCGTGTCGGCTTCGGTGTTGTAGAGGTGCGGAGAGACGCGCACGCTCTCGCCGCGGACGCTGACGAAGACGTTCTGCGCCGCGAGCCTGGCAGCGAGGTCAGAAGGCGCCTCCGTACCGAGCTTCAGACCGATCATGTGCCGCACCCGCCTCTCTTTGGGGATCGCCTCCATCCCGCGTTCCTTCGCCTTCTCCTCTATGGAGTCCGTCAGCGCGCCGATGGTCTCAGAGATGCTCTCGACACCCCACTCGAGGATCTGGCGCAGTGCCTCCGCCGCCATCGGGAGCAGGGCGAAGTTGCTCCGCTCGCCGACGTCGTAGCGCCGGGCGCCTGGATGGAAGGCGTCCTCGTAGTTCACGAGCCGCGAGAAGTCCTCGCTGCCGCGGCGGTTGATCCAGTTGTGCTCCAGCGGCTCCCCCTCCCGGTAGCCCTCGCCCACGTACGCGAACCCGATCGAGTAGGGACCGAGCAGCCATTTGTACGAGGAGGCGACGAGAAAGTCCGGCCTGACCTCGCCCACGTCGAACGGGTGCGCGCCGAGCGACTGTATGGCGTCGACCACGAGCGCCGCGCCGGCCTCGCGGGCCGCCGGTCCGATCCGCGCGAGGTCGAGGAGCGACCCGTCCGTCCAGTGGCAGTTGGGCACGGCGACGATCGCGGTCTCACGACCGATCTTCTCTTGTACGGCCCGCGTCCAGTCGTGGTCTTCGGGACGTGCGACGGTGACGAGCTTCGCCCGGCGTCGGGCCGCCAGCTCGCGCCACGCGTAGACGTTCGAAGAAAACTGATCCTGGAGGACCAGTATCTCTTGTCCCTCGCGCACGGGGAGGTTCGCCGCCGCGATGGCGATGCCGTAGCTGACCGAGGGGATGATCGCGACGCCGT
Source organism: Rubrobacter sp. (assembly GCA_016781725.1). Classification (GTDB taxonomy): domain Bacteria; phylum Actinomycetota; class Rubrobacteria; order Rubrobacterales; family Rubrobacteraceae; genus Rubrobacter_D. The sequence goes on from JADDPU010000232.1 coordinate 3,631, forward strand.
CCGCGTCTCCACCAACGAGCCGGGCGAACCGCGCGCGCAACTCCTCCGCGCCCTCGAAGAAGTCGTCCGGCGTGATCTCCCAGGGCCTGGACTTCCGGCCCACCGCGGCCTCCCCGATCTCCCGCACGGAGCGCAGCTGGGGCGACATGTAGGCGCAGTTCAGGTAGGCGACGTCGTCGGGCACTTCGAACAGATCGCTCTGGTCTCCGAGGTTCATCTCTTGAGCCCTCCCCCGTCTTGGCCGGTGGTCTGCCTCTACTTAACCAGAGATCGGAGCAACCTGCCCGTGGAGATCATGGCCCCCCCGAGAACGGCCGGTATCCCGCCGCCCGGATGCACCGATGCTCCGACCCGCCAGAGCCAGGGACGCTTGCCCTCCGAGTACCGCGGACGGTGCAGCGGACCGCTGCGCCAGAAGGGACGCACGGTCCCGTAAAGCGCCCCTCCCGCGCTCCCCCACGCGCCGAAGTACCGGGGGTCCAGCACCACGTGTTCCGCGAAATAGTCAGTGGCCGACCCGGGGAGCCCGACAGCTCGCGAGACGCGCTCGATCTCCCGCCCGACGAACGGATCTCCTAACCCGTACTCCCGCCCGTTGGCCGGGGCCGTTAGCAGGACTGCCAGCGTCCCCCCGTCGTTGGGATAGACTTCGCCGGCCCGGTAGTGGTTGACGAAGGCCATAGTCTCCTCCGGCTCCTCCCCGGCCTCGAGGCTCGCATAGAGGGCGTCGGGCTCGTTAGGCAGGACGACGCTGTGCGCCGGGATCCCGTCCGGCAACTCCTCCCGCAGCGCGGCGTACACGGCAACCCCCGAGCAGGAGAGACTCTCTTTGGCTCCCTTCTTGACGGGGTCGAGCAGCGTTTGTAGCCGGCCCTCGTCGAGATCGCTCACCACCGCCTCGGCCGCGTACTCGCCCTCCGCCGTCGCTACCCTGCCGCGCCCGATCCCGAGCACCGGCTCTCCGGTCCTGACCTCGACCCCCGCGTGCCTGGCGAGCCTCTCGAGGGCGAGCACGACCTCGTAGACACCTCCCTCGGGCGCGAAGACCCCGTCTGTCGCCATGATCGCCGGCATGCTGGCGTACAGCGCCGGCGTCCGCGTCGGCGCCACCCCCGCGTTCAGCGTGTGGATCGCGATGACCTCCTTGAGACCCTCAGGCAGCCACGCGAGCCCGTCGAGGTAGGAGCGGGTCGTCAGCTTCACCCCGTACGTCTTGAGGAGCCGCCCCAGCGCGGGGAGCGTCCGGCGGTCGGCCGGGTCCGCGGTCAAAAGCCGCGTCACCTCGGGCCCGAGCCCGCCGTGTATCCTGGCGAACCGCTCCCACGCCGCCCGCCACGGGTGCCCCTCCTCCACCGGCAGCGAGACGGCCTCGCCGCGGTAGTGGTACCGCCCGACCTCAGGCAGCCGCCTCAGGCTCACGCCCGAGACCTCCGCCGCCTCACCTGGCCCCTCGCCCATGAGGTCCCACCGGCGCAAGAGCTCCTCCCACACGCCGGGGAAGGTGAGGAGAGAGGGACCTGTGTCCACGCGACGGCCGTCGAGCACGATGCGCCGGCTCTTCCCGCCGAGCCACTCGTTGGCCTCCAGGAGCGTAACTTGGTGCCCGGCGCGCCCGAGCAGGGCGGCCGCCGCGAGACCCCCGATCCCGCCGCCCACCACGACCACCCGGCTCACGGGTAAGCCCCCAAGGAGAGCGCCGCGACGAGCTGCACGCCGGCTACCGTCCCCGCCACGTAGGGGAAGGCTATGGAGTACTTGTAGAGCCGGTGGCCCGTCGCCGGCGCCGGGCTCCTTGAAAGGGTGTACAGGAGAGAGCCCGCTATCGCGGCGTTGACGAGGGCGACGGGCACGTTCACGAGGGCGAAGCACAGGGAGGCGAGCGCCCAGAGGGCCCCGCTCCAGAGGACGACGCCCTTCGCGCCGAGCCGGACCGCCGTCGTCTCGATGCCGACCTTGCGGTCCTCGTTTATGTCCTGTACCGCGTCGAAGGTGTGCTTGGCCGCGCTCCACGTCATCAGCCCGACCGCGGCAGGCCAGACAGGCGACTCGCCGAGGGCGAGCGGGGTGAAGACCAGCGGGAAGGCGTAGGCGGCGTTGCTCAAAGAGTCCAGGTAGGGGCGGGCCTTGAAGCGCGCGGGTGGGACCGAGTAGCCGACGAAGAGGGCAGCGTACAGAAACATCCACAACACGGCGGAGAGGGGCAGGAAGAGGACGAAGTAGACTAGGAACGGCGCGTTCGTCAGGACGACGCCGAGGGCGATGGGGCGGACCTCGGAGCCGGCGATCCTGGCCCCTTCGAGGGTGCCTTTGCGGGGGTTCTGGGCGTCGGTCTCCTGGTCGAAGACGTCGTTGACGCCGTAGATCAGGAGGTTGAACGGCAGCGTGAGCCAGAGCAAGACCGGCAACGCCTCCCACCTCCAAAGATCCCCAGCCAGCCACATCCCGACCGTGGACGGCCCGACGGTATTGACCCACAGCACCGGCCGCGAGATGTGGAAGAGACGGAAGATCACGCGCCTAATATATACCAGCGTCTCCCCCGCGAACCCGATAACATTACGCGGTGCTCACGGATCTGTCCCGCGCCACCTCACGCCCCCTGATCCTGGCCTGCGCCCTCGCCCTCGGGGCCGCTTTCTTCGCCACCCGCTTCCCCGACGTGCCGGGCGCGAGCGTGGGCTCTTACCTCTCCACCTTTCTTATAGCCCTGCCCTCCGCCGTCGCGCTCTTCCGCTACCTTGGCTGGCGCCAGGCCACCCTCTCCCTGCTCGCCCTCTCCGCCTTCGGCTACGCCGTGGAGACCTTGGGCGTCGCTACCGGATTCCCCTACGGCCCCTTCTACTACGGCGACGCCCTCGGGTACAAGCTCGCCGGCCTCGTGCCCTACCTGTTGCCGGTCTCCTACGCGCCGCTCGTAATCGGGGCCGTCGCCGCCTCGTGGGGGAGCCCCAGGCGTTCCCTGCACGCCCTGGCCGCCGCCCTGCTCCTCGTCCTGATGGACGCCGTCCTCGATCCTGGCGCCGCCGCTCTGGGCTTCTGGGTCTGGCCCGAGGGCGGCGCCTACTACGGCGTCCCCGCCAGCAACTACGCCGGTTGGCTGCTCTCGGGATTTCTCGCCGCCGCCATCCTGCTCACCACCGGGAAGTGGCTGAACGCCCCGCCACCAGGCCTTCTAGATAGCTCAGTCATCGCCCTCTCCTTCTGGACCGGGGTCGCCGCCCTCTCGGGTATGGCTCTGCCAACCCTCCTGGGGATAACCCTCATTGTCTTCCTCCTCGCCCGCCGCTCGCGGCTCCGCCCCGCGAAGTAGTAGCAACACGCACAATTTTTGCTACTTGTGTCGCTATCTGACACTAAATGTGGCGCTCGTGTAACTTTTGTTCAAATTTATTAATTCGAGCCCTTCCATTTATGAATCCGCTGTGCTTACATATTGCTTGTAGGAGATATATAAGCGGGAGGTTGGATTGACACTTCGTGAGGAGACCGCAGTCCGGGAGGGTATTCGGCGCGAGACTCCGGCGTACCGGAGTGGCTGGCAGGACGGGCGCTTCGGGCCTCCGCAGCCTTTCGGGGTCAACAACAACCTGGCCTTGTGGACCGAGT
>JADDPU010000036.1 GCA_016781725.1 Rubrobacter sp.
TTCTGACGATGTTGTCGATCACGCCGTACTCTATGCCCTCCTCGGGGCCCATGATGTAGTCGCGGTCGGTGTCGTGCTCGATCTTGTCGTAGTCCTGCCCGGTGTTCTGGGCCAGGATCTCGTTGAGGCGCCGCTTGGTCATGATGAGCTCTTTGGCGTGGATCTCCACGTCTGAAGCCTGCCCGGCGAGCCCGCCGACGCTCGGCTGGTGCAAGAGTATCCGGGTGTTGGGCAGCGCGTTCCTCTTGCCCTTGGCGCCGGCCGCGAGGAGGAATGCCCCCATCGAGGCCGCCATGCCCAAAGCAGTAGTCGAGATGTCCGGCTTGACGAACTGCATGGTGTCGTAGATCGCCAGCCCCGCCGTGACGCTGCCGCCAGGGGAGTTTATGTAAAGGTTGATGTCCTGCTCGGGGTCCTCGCTCTCCAGGTGCAAGAGCTGGGCCATGATGGCGTTGGCGACCTGGTCGTCGACCGGGGTGCCGAGGAAGATTATCCTGTCCTTCAAGAGCCGCGAGTAGATGTCCATCGCCCGCTCGCCGCGCGGGCTCTGCTCTATTACGTAGGGGATGACGTTGTTTACGTCGTAACTCATTCTTTTTCCTCTCGTTCGTCGTTCTCGGCTCCGGCCGCTACCCCGCCGGCTTCGACCGCTGCACCGACCGAGGCCCCGCCCTCCTCGGGCGTCTCCTCGCCCGCCTCTGCCCGGGCCGCTTCGTCGTCCTCAGCGGCCTCCTCCTCGTCCTCTTCTTCGGGCATCGGGACCGGCACCGCGTTTTCGGCCAGGAAATCCAGGGCCTTGTGGCGTGAGATCTCCTCCTCGAGCAGCGCGTAGGTCCCGTTGGCGCGGAGGGTGGCGGCGATCTCCTCGGGGCTCCTGTCGGAGTCCTCGGCGAGGTGCCCGATCTCGTGCATTACCTCCTCTTCGCCGGCCTCGATGCCCTCGGCCACGGCGACCGCATCGAGCACGAGCTCCTTCCTGACGGTGTCCTCGGCATCGGGCCTGACCCGCTCTTCGAAGTCCGCGTGGTTGGAGCCGGCGAGCTGGTAGTACTGCTCGGGCTCCATCCCCTGGGCCCGGAGGCTCCGCTCGAAGCTCTCGACCATCTCGTGCGCCTTCTCGTGCGCCATCACGTCAGGGACCTCTACCTCGGCGTTCTCGGCCACCGCGTCGAGCACCCTGCCCCGAAACTCGGCACTTACGCGCTGCTCGACCGCCGCCTCGAGCTGCTCGCGCACGGCGCCGCGCAGCTCCTCGAGCGTCTCGAACTCGCTCGCCTCCTTGGCGAACTCGTCGTCTAAAGGCGGCAGGTCTCGCTCCTTGATCTCCTTGAGGTGAACCCTGAAGAGCACGGCCTGTCCCCTGAGGGACTCCTCCTCGTAGTCCGGAGGGAAGGTCACGCCGAACTGCTTGCGCTCGCCGGCGTTCATCCCCACAAGGCTCTGCTCGAAGTCCGCGAGCAACTCCCCGCGCCCGACCTCGAGCATGTAGTCCTCGGCCTCGGCGCCCTCGAGCGGCCCGCCGGCCATCCTCTCGCCCTTGAAGTCCAGGACCACGAAGTCGCCCTCCTGGACGGGCCTATCCTCCACTGCCGCCAGGGTCGCGAACTGGGCGCGCAGCTCCTCTAGCCGGGCGTCCACCTCCTCCTCCGAGATCCCGATCTCGCGCTTCGGAACCTCGATGCCCTTGTACTCGCCAAGCTTCGCCCGGGGACGCACCTCGACGGTGGCTGAGAACTTGAAGCCCTCCTGCTCGTCGAGCGACTCGTCGAAGTGGATCTCCGGCTGGTCTATAGGCCGCAAGTCGGTCTCGACCACTGCCTGCGAGTACCAGGTCGGGAGCTGCTCCTGGAGGGCCTCCATGTAGATGTAGTCGCGCCCGAGGCGGTTCTCGATCACCCGCCGCGGCGCCTTGCCCGGCCGGAAGCCCGGTACCCGCACCTGACGGCCGAGCTCGCGCACCTTCGCCTCTACCCCTTTGCGGACCGCCTCGGGCGGCACCTCGACGTCGAGGCGGACCTTGTTCTCTTCGAGTTTCGTTACGTTAGCCGTCATACCCTCCAGTTTCCTCTCCGCGGGCCCGACACCTGGGAGCCGCCACCCGGCGGCGATGTGCGAGAGGCGGGACTTGAACCCGCACGCCCGAAGGCACTAGATCCTAAATCTAGCGTGTCTACCATTCCACCACTCTCGCTCGCCGCAGGACCTGAGCCGGATTATAGCAGCCGCCCATACCCCGCCCGCCCGCCTGGGGCCCCTTTACGCTACGGGCGCAAGGCCAATAGATCTAACCCGCACGCCACAGGCAGGAGGCACGAAGCCCTGCGCCACGCTCCCCGCGACCCGGCTTCTAGCTCTCTATTCGCAGTTGGAGGGCTCTTCCGGGCGCGGTCTCGGATCCAGCCCCGAAGCGGGGCCATCCTCGCGGAAAGCTCGCAAGATGCTCTCGTTGGCCCGATCGTCGGGTACCAGAACCTCGTCCCCGTTGGGCAGGGTCTCGGGCGTACCCTTGAGCTGGTTCGAGGTCATCCTGGCGTTGAGGCCACGATTTATGAGCACGCGTGCGAGGGGGATGGCTTCGTCGAGACCCAGGTCGGTCTCGACGTTCTCGTTTATCACCTTCACTATCTTCGGGACCTTCTTGACGGTGTTCCACCTGAGGGCCTTGCTGCGCAGGGCGGCGACCAGCTGTTGCTGGCGCTCTATGCGGTCGAGGTCCCCGCAAGCGGTGTCGCGATAGCGGACGAACCGGAGGGCGCGCCGGCCGTTGAGCCTCTGCACCCCCTCCTCCATGCGCCAACTCTCCGGGAATTCGTCTTCCACCTCGACCTGGACCCCGCCCACTGCGTCGACGACGGCCTCGAACCCTTCGAAATTGACGATCGCGTAGTGGTCCAGGGGTACCTCGGCGTAGTTCTCGACCGCCTCCACGGTCTGCCGCAGGCCACCGTAGTTGTACGCGACGTTGATCCTGTCTTTGACCCCGGGCTCTACCTCGACCAGGAGGTCCCGCGGCACGGAGAGCAGCCTGACTTCCCCGGTCTCCGGGACGAGCCGGACGAGCATGATCGTGTCGGTCCGAACCCCCGAAACCTGCGGCTCCCTGCTGTCCGGCGGCCGTTTGTCCACGCCAAGCACCAGCACGTTTAGCGGCGCGTTCGCGGTCCTTTGGCCCCCAAGCATTTCCTGGATCCAACCCGTAGGCGCGACCTCGACCCGCCGCGGCTCGGACCCCGCCACAGGATCGAAGCTCCCCGCCAGCGAATATACGGCCCAGAGACCGAAGACCAAGCCTACCAGGACGACCGGTAGCGACCATGGCCACCACCGGCGGCGCGCATCCCGAGGCTCCTTGGTATAGTCTTGGAACTCCCTCATCCAAGGGGAGTCTAATCCTCGCTCCCCGGGTAAGCAAACGCGCATCCAAACCAAGCCGGGCGTGCGGACGGCCTCCGCAACGTAGAGGTGCAGGTTCTCTCGACTACTCCCGTTCCTTTGGCCCTTCGAAAGGACGAAGTCAGAGCGAGACGTCCGTCGGGGAAGAGCAGAAAGACGGAAGCGAGCAGCGAGATGATGACCGGCCCCCCGGCCCATACCGCGAGCCAGACCATAACCTCTCCCCCGGGGAGCGGGCCGGGTCGCCAGGGCGTACTCTTCGTCCGCGGTTGCGACCGGCATGGCGAGCCCCATGACGCAGAAGATCCAACCTACCAGGTTCCCGGGCAGCCGGGAGCCAGGAGGGCGAAGAAGAGCCCGCTCCCTCTCAAAACCTTCGAACTTTCCTTCAGCCGCGCCCCGACGCCGTAGAGCCCCGCGCCGAAGCAGAGGTCCGCGCCGCAGCTTCCACCTTTCCTCTGCTTCCGCTGCTTGTCGGTTGCACCACCTACAGACTATTTTGTATAGCGCAACATGAATTTGTATGCGCAACGACAAGATAAGCACACAAGGCTTCCTAGCCGTCGATCCACATCGAGCAGCATCCACGCCTGGGGGTGGTGGGCCCATAGACGGGCCGTTACTGGCAGGGCCAAAGGCGAAGGTAGGGAGAGTGTGGGATGAGTACGACGCCATCCGATCGTTGTCGAGCTTTACGGCTCCAGACCTCCACTCTGCGCCTCGACCCCGGCGCACCCCCTGCCGTAGGCCCACGAAGCCCCCGCGCCAGCAGCCCGACAAAGGAGCTTGTTATCTGCCGCGGCGGCGGTTTTACACTGGACATTCGAACCCGCTATTGACCTATAATGTTAATTGTGGTACATGTTTTGCAATGAGGTACAGCTTCACTATGCGCAACATCGGGGCGGGCATCTCCGGCCCGTTTGGAACGTCCGGTGGCGCTAGCAAAGGGTGGGGCAAGATACCCTCCGGCGTGGATCAAGTTAAGGTCTCCGTCTCCCAGCGGCTGAGGTCTTTGCGTCACCTGTGCTCGCTCCTGTTACTAGAGCGCTCCACTGTGGAGTGGTGCGGGGATTGCAGGTGGGTCTACGGAGCCCTCGGAAGCAGGGGTCGTCAGGAAGGTGGCCAGTACCGCGCCGGGAGACGCGCGCCGCCCCCCTCGCACCGATCGGGTTCGTTTAACAGCGGTGCAGGAGGTAAGCAGCATGTCTACCCTACCAAACATACTAGTCATAGTCTCGGACACGTTCCGTAGGGACCACCTGGGGGCCTACGGCAACCCCGCGATCCAGACGCCGCACCTGGATAGCCTGGCACGCTCCTCGGTCGTGTTCGATAACCACCTGATCTCCTCTTTCCCCACCATGCCCGCCCGGGCCGACATCCTGACCGGGACCTTCTCTTACACGCACATGGGCTGGGAGCCGTTGCCGGAGCGCCTGCCAACCCTTCCGGGGCTGCTCTCCGAGGCGGGCTACCTGACGATGGGGGTCGTGGACACCCCCTTCTTCATCCGCAACGGCTTCGGCTACGACCGGGGCTTCGACGACTTCGTTTGGGTTCGGGGCCAGGGCGACGATACGAGGCCGCACGAGCGCGCCGACGCCCGCTCGGTGTGGCGCATGGAGGAGGACCGGCTGGTGGCGCGCACTATGAGCGAGGCCGAGCGGTGGCTCGAGCGCCACTACGGGGAGCCCTTCTTCCTGTACGTGGACACCTGGGACCCGCACGAGCCTTGGGACGCGCCTGACTACTACGCCTCGCGCTACATGCCCGGGTACGACGGGCGAACGGTCTACCCCAGCTACGGCAGGTGGAGGGAGGCCGGACTCGCCAAAGGGGACCTCGAGCTCGCCTACGCCACCTACTGCGGAGAGGTGACGATGGTGGACTTCTGGATCGGGCGACTGCTCGCCAAGCTCGACGCTTTGGGCCTCACGGAGAACACGTGGGTCTTCTTCCTCTCGGACCACGGCTTCTACTTCGGCGAGCACGGCTACTTCGGCAAGGCCGAGTGGGTGCACGACCCGGGGGCCGCCGTGGCCGAGGGCTCCGTGGTGCCCGAATGGCTCCCCGAGTCCTGGCTACTGACCGTGGGTTGGTCCCCGCTCTACAAGGAGCTTACGAACGTGCCCCTTATGGTGCGTGGTCCTGGCCTTGTGCCGGGACGCAGGCAGGCGATGACCACAGCCCCCGACCTCGCGCCCACGATCCTCGAGTTTGCGGGGGTAGACGCTCCGCCCTCCGTGCGGGGCGATTCGTTCGGCGGCGTGCTGGCGGGGACGTGGGACGAGCACCGGCAGTTCGTCGTAAGCTCCTGGCCGCTGTACTTCGCGCAGGGCGAGATGACGCTGGCCGTGGACTCCAAGCCCCGGCGTATCTCGAGCTACATGCCGCTCACCGTCACCACGCAGCAATACACCCTCATCCTGGGCGGGCCGGCGGAGACGCCGGAGCTCTACGACCTCGAGGGCGACCCGCGGGAGCAGACGAACATCCTATGGTCCAACATCGGCGAAGGCCGAGAGCTGTGCGAGAGCGCGCTCGCGTTCCTGGAGCAGCAAGGAACGCCGGACGAGTTCCTGACGCCGAGGCGGGGGGCCATCGAGAAGTGGTTCGGCCCCGAGCATGGAAAAAACGGCTCCGCAGATCATGACGAGCAGAGGGTAAGGCAAGAAGCGTGAGCGAGGAGGTCAAATGAGCGTCCAGGTCGAAACCGTCCGCAGCGTCGAGGTGCCTACCCGCATGGTGCACGGGCCGGGAGCGATCTCCCGGCTGGGCGACCTCCTCGAGGAGATGGGAGTAAAGAGGCCGTTTCTAGTAACCGACAAGGGCGTGGTCTCGGTTGGGCTCGCCGACGAAGCGCTCGAGCACCTCGAGGGTGCCGTCGTCTTCGACGAAGTCCGACCAAACCCGGACATCGAGCTCGTCGGGCGCGCGAGCGCCGCATACCGCGAAGCCGGCTGCGACGGCCTCGTGGCTCTGGGCGGCGGCAGCTCGATGGACACCGCCAAGGGGGCCGGCGTCGAGCTCGTCCACGGCGGGTCCATCGCCGACTACGAGTACGGCAAGACGCCGATCACGAAGCGCATCCCGCCGCTCGTCGCCGTGCCGACGACGGCCGGGACCGGCAGCGAGGTCACGCTCTGGGCCGTCATCACCGACCACGAGCGCCAGATCAAGTTCAACGCCGGCGGCACGGCGCTTATCGGCGCGCACGTCGCGATCATCGACCCTGCCATGATGGTAGGCCTTCCGCCCGCCATCACTGCGGCCACGGGTATGGACGCGCTCTCGCACGGGATAGAGTGCTACACGTGCGACTACCACCAGCCCTTCACCGACTCGTTCGCGCTGGCGGCCATAGAGTACGTAGGGCGGTGGCTGCGCGTCGCCTACGAGGACGGCGGCAACCTCGAGGCCCGCACGTTCATGGCGCACGGGGCTACCTTCGGAGGGATGGCCTACGGGACGGAGAGCGCGGGGGCCGCCCACGCCATGAGCCAGTCGGCCGGCGGCGTGCACGAGTGCCCGCACGGCGCCTTGACCGCCCGCGTTCTCGGCCCGGTCTGCGAATACAACGCCCCCGCCGCGCCCGAGCGCTACGCCCGCATCGCGCAGGCGCTCGGCGTCAACGTTCACGGTCTTTCGCCCCTCGAGGCGGCCGAGGCCGGGATCGAGGAGCTCTACCGCCTGACCGAGGACGTCGGCATCCCGACGATGGAGGAGCTCGGCTTCTCCGAGGACGAGATCCCGACGCTGGCCCGGATCGCCTACGAGGACCCGCAGACGATCGGGAACCCGCGCGAGGTCGGGATCTCCGACTACGAGGAGATCT
>JADDPU010000532.1 GCA_016781725.1 Rubrobacter sp.
GCTGTCAAGGTAGTGGTCATCTACTACAGCGCGACGGGCAATGTATATAAGCTGGCGCAGGCCATCGAGGAGGGTGCCAGGGAGGCTGGGGCTGAGGTGCGGCTCAGGAAGGTACGTGAGTTGGCGCCGGAGGAGGCCATAAAGAGCAACCAGGGCTGGTACGACCACGCTCTCATGACCGAGGACGTGCCCGAGGCTTCGATGGAAGATCTGGAGTGGGCTGACGCCTACGTCTTCGGGACGCCGACGCGCTTCGGCAACGTCTCGGCGCAGCTCAAGCAGTTCCTGGACACCACGGGCGGGCTCTGGTTCCAGGGCAAGCTCGCCGACAAGGTGGTGAGCGGCTTCACCAGCGCGCAGAACGCGCACGGCGGGCAGGAGTCCACGATCATCAGCATGTACAACGTGTTCATGCACTGGGGCTCCATCATCGTCCCGCCGGGGTACACCGACCCCCTGCTCTTCGAGTCCGGCGGCAACCCCTATGGCGTCAGCAGCACCGACCCCCAGGACGGGAGTGGGCCAAGCGAGCAGGAGCTCGCCGCCGCCCGCTACCAGGGGAGGCGCATCGCCGAGAAGGCCACCATCCTCGCCGGCGCGCGGGTGTAAGAATCCCCGTGTAGACTGGTGGTGTGAAGAGCGGCACCCACACCTTTCTCAGGACCGAGCGCGTCCACTTCGGCGCCGGGAGTCTGGAGAAGCTAGAAGAGGAGGCCCGGCCGAGAGGCCGGGCCTTTATCATCACCGGGCGCAGCCTCTACGAGAAGACGGGTTTGATCCGTCGCGTCGAGGAGGTGCTCGGCGACAAGCACGCGGGCACCTACGCGCGTATAGGGCAGCATACCCCAGGCGGCGCGGTCGAGGAGGCCGCCGCGGAGGCAGAGTCGGCCGCGGCAGACCTCCTGGTTAGCGTCGGGGGAGGCAGCGTCGTGGACGGCACGAAGGCCATATCCAGGCAGCTAGGCTACCCGGCGCAGGTCGCCGTCCCGACCACCCTCTCTGCCGCGGAGTGGTCGCACCGCACGGGCGTCACCGACGAGGCGGCGCGCCGAAAAGCCGGCTTCGCCGACCCGAGGGCGGTGCCGCCGGTCGTGATCCTCGACCCCGAGACCACGGTCTTTACGCCGGAGAAGCTCTGGCTCTCGACCGGGATAAGGGCGCTCGACCATGCCGTCGAAGGGTTCCTCTACGGCGGGGACCGCCCCGTAACCGACGTCACGGGCCTCGAAGGCGCCCGCCGTCTCATGGAGTACCTGCCGCGCTCGAGGCGGGAGCCCGAGGAGTTGGAGGTGCGCCTGGAGCTGCAGCTCGCGGCCTGGCTCTCGTACTTCGGGCCGATGAACACGCCGATGGGGCTCTCGCACGAGCTGGGACGCAGGATCGGGGCCAGCTACGAGGTGCCGCACGGCATCACCTCCTGCATCACCCTCGCGCCGAGCCTCGAGGTCGCCAGGGAGCGCATCCCCGACGAGCGGTGGCGAGAGCTCTCGGAAGCCCTCGGCGGGGAGCCGCCCGAGCGCGTGGCCTCGCTCGTCGCGGAGCTCGGGCTACCGGGCAGCCTGCGCGAGGTCGGGGTGCCCGAGGGGGATCTCGAGTCCATCGCCGGCGAGTACGGGGATAGGGAGGGGGAGGCCCGCGCGATCCTGAGGGCCGCGTACTAGAAGAATATGACGATGATACCCGCCAAGCTCGGACCTGGCGACGAGGTCAGGGCCGTCTCGCCGGCGACCAGCCTCGGGTTTATCCCGGAGGAGCAGAGGAGAGTCGCGCGGGAGCGGTGGGAGGGGCTCGGCCTGCGGTGCTCGTTCTCCAAAAACGCTGAGGTGAGGGACCGTTTCAATTCCTCTCCCGTGGAGGCGCGGGTCTCAGATCTGCACGAGGCCTTCGCCGACCCCGGCGTCAAGGGGATGCTCACCACTTTGGGCGGCTACAACAGCAACGGGCTCCTGGATTATCTGGACTACGGCCTGATCGGGGCCAACCCCAAGGTCCTCTGCGGCTTCTCGGATATAACCGCCCTCGCGACGGCCATCTACGCCAGGACCGGCCTCGTGACCTACTCGGGCCCACACTTCACGACCTTCGGCATGAGGCGCGGCCTCGATTACACGCTGGAGTACTTCGAGCGGTGCTTGATGCGCGAGGAGCCCTTCGAGGTGCCGCCCGCGGACCACTGGAGCGACGATCCCTGGTACCAGGACCAAGAGAATCGCGACCTCGTCCCCAACGCTGGCTACGAGGTCATTCACGAGGGCGAGGCCGAGGGCAGGCTACTCGGAGGACACCTCGGGACCTTGAGCCTCCTCTTCGGGACCTCGTTCATGCCGGACCTGGAAGGCACCCTACTTCTGCTGGAAGACGACGAAGAAGCGTTGCCCGTTCACTTCGACAGGCTACTGCAATCCCTCATCCACCAGCCGGGCTTCGAAGGGGTGCGGGGCCTCGTGATCGGCAGGTTCCAGAGGGCTTCTGAGATGGACCTGGATACTCTCGCGGCCATCATCGAGAGCAAGCGCGAGCTGGCCGGCTTACCCGTCGTCGCAGGGCCCCGAGAACGGAGAGCACGGCGCGTCCGCCTTCCCCGACCGGATTACCCTTTGTCGCACGGTGGCTTGCCTATGGCTCGCCACGAGCCTCCTTCCGCTCTCAGAGAGCCCTTCAGAAAGACGAACCCGGCCCTTGCAGGAACTCCGCCTCCTCCTGGGTGGTCTTTCGGCCCAGGATCCGGTTCCGGTGCGGGAAACGCCCGAAGCGCTCGATTATCTCCTTGTGCCCGGCGGCGTAGGAGGTGACGTCGGGCGCGCCGGGCTTCTCCGCCAGCCTCCCGAAGAGCTCGACGGAGCGCCGCTGGTCCTCCAGGTTCTCGCTGTGCATGAAGGGCATGTAGACGAACATCCGCTGGAAGGGCGGGAGCTCCCTGTCGAGCGCGTGCTCGACGGCGTAGCGGGCCGTCTCCAGTGCCTTGCCGTCCGCAGCATGGGTGCGCCCGTCGCCGCGGAACATGTTGCGCGAGAACTGGTCGAGGCAGATCACGAGCGCCAGGCAGCTTTCGGCGCTCTCGCGCCAGCCGTCGAGCTCGCCCGCGGCGGCCCGCTCGTAGAGGGGACCGAAGCGCTCGCGGATCTTATCGTCGAACGCCGGGTCCTTCCGGAACCAGGCGTCGCGGAACTCGCCGTAGCCGGGTTCGCCCTTGTTGCCGAACCAGAAGGAGAGGACCTTCTCGGCCTCACTCGGCACGGCTGATCACCGTAACCTCCTCGTCCCGGCGGGTCGAGGTCGGGCCCTTGAGGCCCGAGTTGTACCCGTTCCACATCCAGAGTTCGGGGATGATCTCGGAGACTAGCTCCCCGTTGTCGAAGACGCGCACCATCGAGCTTTCGGAGACGGCGACCGCCACTGCGGAAGTCCGGCTGGAGATGGAGGCGGCAGCCATGTGCCGGCTCCCGAGGCCCAGAGGCAGATTGAGGTCGTCGGAGACGGCGTCGAGGTAGCGAGCCCCGGAGAGGACCACGCCCTCGTCGGAGACCACGAAGGCGCCGTCGAGCTGCGCAAGCTCCTTTAGGGTCTCGCGGACGTTGGGGTCGTCTATCTTTTTGTGCTCCTCCGGATGGCCGTGAAGGGGGTCCAGAATCAGAGGCCTCGACCTCCGCAGAACTGCCTGCGTATCGCCGACTACGAAGAGCGTCCCGATCTTGCGCCCCTCCCTGCCCTCGCGCGCGATCTCGACAGCCAGAGCCACGGTCTGCTCCAGCACAGCCGTGTTCACGCCCCGCCGCTCGGAGCAGATCTCCTTGAATATGCTCGTGTCTTTCCCCATAAGCTCAACCCCCGTTCTCTTTGTTACCTTTGGGCAACCTGACCGTGAACCGCGTCTGGCCGGGCTTGGACTCCACGGTGACCTCGCCGCCGTGGCCGGCCACCACGCGCCTGACGGTGTCCAGACCGAGCCCGGTCCCCGCCCCGACCTCCTTGGTAGTGAAGAAGGGCTCGAAGACGCGGCCCTGGACCTCGCGCGGTATGCCAGGCCCGTCGTCCGCGACCTCGACCGCCACCCGGTCCCCGCTCTCGAATGCCTTTATGGTAATCCTACCGCGCCCGTCCACCGCGTCGGCCGCGTTATCTATGAGGTTGGTCCAGACCTGGTTGAGCTCGCCCGCGTGACCGGGCACCTTCGGCAAGTTCTCCTCGTACTCCCGCCCTACCGAGACGCCCTTGAGCTTGTGCCCTAGGATGGCCAGGGTGTTCTCGAGGCCCGAGACTACGTCAACCTCGAGCGGCGCCCCGCGGTCCATGTAGGTGTACTCCTTCATGGCCCCGACGAGCTCGGAGATGCGCCCAGCGCTAATGCGCACCTCGTCGGCGAGGCCCGTGATCTCGAGCGTCGCCGCCAGCCAACCCAGGCCGCCAGCGAGCGACCGGTCTCCGAGCTCGGCAGCGAGGCTCTCCAGCCGGCCAACGTTCACGCCGGCGGCGGCCAGCGTCGGCGCGAGCTCCCAGGCGGCCTCGATGCCCCGCTCATCGAGCGGCGAGGCCAGATGGTCCGCCGCCCACGATGACGAGGTCGTAGAACTGCTGCTCCGCCCTAGTCTGGAGCCCTATGCGCTCGGCGATCTCGCGGTTCTCGGGAGCCTCGGCGTACGTGCCGTCCTCGTAGACCACGAGCGGGAGCTTCGGGGAACTGTGGTCTGCGTTCGCGACGATCTCGCGCGCCTCCTCCGACCCCTCGACGTCGAACCACTTGAAGGGAACGCGGTTGCGGGCGAGAAAGTCCCGCGTGCGGTGCGACTCCGGCGACCAGCGGTCCCCCACTACGCGAAGCCCGCTGAACGGCGGCCTGTAGCCAGCCCGCCAGTCGCCGAGCATATCGTCGAGGTTGGGGTAGAGGTTCTGGTCGGGCGGGTCCCAGGGCTTCTGGAGGTAGTAGTCGAGGCCAACCTCGTTGATAGCGCGTATCGCGGCCTCGGTGTCCGAGTACGCGGTCAACAGGGCCCGCTTCGCGTCAGGGAATCACTCGATGGCCTGCTCGAGAAACTCCACGCCGGTCATCTTCGGCATGCGCTGGTCCACTAGGAAGAGCGCCACGGGGTCGCCCCTGAGCTTCAGCTTGCCAAGTGTATCGAGCGCCGACTCCCCCGAGTCCGCCCTCAGGACGCGGTAATCCTTCGCGTAGCGCCGCCGGAGGTCCCGCTCGACCGCCCTTAGGACCTGCGGGTCGTCGTCCACCGCCAGAATTACCGGCTTAGCCATGTGCCCGCCCTTCAAGTGCGATTGTTAAATGCTCGTTTCATCCCTCAAAACGCGCCCTTTCGGGCGCTTGCAAGAATTCTAACACCCCCGGCAACTAGCCAATCGGGTAGGTCACCACATCTCTCACTGGCTCGCTGTGCTAAAGGATCTGCGGGAACCTACCGATTATCGAGAAGCAACAGATGGCAGAATGCAGATGAGAAGGTTGCTGTGTGTCCTCCAACCGGGCTGGGACGGTCGGGGTCGGCGAACTGCCGTTCATAGTAAGCGGGTCAACGCTGATCGTGCGCAGTTCTCTCGGAGAAATGTGTAAGAGAAGGGTGCCTGCCGATATGGTGTGTCTCAGAGAGAACCCGATGTTAGGTACGCATCTTTACGTTAGGATGACGGTGTGAAACCGATATTCGAGACCAAGCTAGGTAGACTCTACAACGCGGATTGCCTGGATGTTTTGCCGCGGCTGGAGGAAGGAACCGTCGATCTGCTTTTCGCCGATCCGCCTTTCAACCTGGGCAAGGATTATGGCAACGGGGTTAGCGACTCCCTAAAGGACGAGGAATACCTCAATTGGTGCGAGCGGTGGATAGCCGAGAGCGTGAGGGTACTCAAGCCAGGCGGTGCTTTCTTTCTGTGGAATCTTCCTCGTTGGAATATCGAGCTTGGACACTACCTCAACGAGGCCGGCATGACGTTTCGCCATTGGGTGGCGGTAGATATAAAGTATTCACTCCCCATACCCGGCCGCCTCTACCCATCGCATTACAGCTTGCTCTACTACACGAAAGGGAAGCCGAAGTCCTTCAGACGTCCGCGGGTACCCATCCCGGTTTGCCGGCACTGCGGCGGAGACATAAAGGACTATGGCGGTCACCGCAACAAGCTACACCCGGATGGCCTCAACCTCACGGACGTATGGACTGACATACCGCCCGTGCGGCACAGGAAGACAAAGCGGCGCGGTGCCAACGAGCTGTCCATAAAGCTGCTTCGCAGGGTGCTAGAGATAGCATCGGAGCCCGGCGATTTGGTGTTTGATCCTTTCGGCGGAGGCGGCAGTACCTACGCGGCAGCAGAAGAGATGCATCGTCATTGGCTAGGTGTGGAGCTGGGCGACTGCGAACCTATAATCCGCCGGCTCCGGGGGCAAGAGCCCACCGTAGCGTCGCCGGGACGTGGCGACGCAGGCAAGGGTATCAGTGGCGAGCGTAAACTAGAGGAGAAGCTATTCTGGTGAGGCGCCCCCTGTATCCCGATGACGTCTTGTTTGCTGCTTCGCGACAAACGGCACGTCCACACTCACCTCGTCGTGCTCCACTGACGCTACGCCGAGGTAACCCAGTGTGACTTCTAGGTCGCTGTAGAGGCTAAAGTAAGGCTCAAACTCGGGATAGTTGCCGATCCTATCCGTCAGGTATGGCGCAAGAGTCCCGCTCAGGACTACCCACATACCACCGGAGATCAGCCCCCGCTTTAAGGCTAAGGCCATCTTGTTCATGGCCCGGTGGCTGGAAGAGATGTTGCCCGTCTCCCATTCGACGAAGAAGGGAGGCAGATCATAATCGCCGAGGTCGAGTGCCCCGTCTACGGCTCCCGGTCTTCTGCGTTTCCTTACCTCTTCCTCGCTGAACCTGGGGAACCGCTCTTCTAGCTTCCATCCCAAAGCCAGTATGTTTGCGGCAAACTGCCTTTTGATCGGTACAACCCCGTTGCCGTCTACCACCGGGTTGATCACGAACCTGTCATTATCCGGGGGCCAGACCACCCCGGCGATGGCCCTTCGTAGATCCGCCTCCACACGGCTCCAGGCATCGGTTTCGGTAAACGGGCCCGCGTTCACCAGATGTTGGATTTCCGTGAGCTTCAAGAGAATCCCCCCACGGCCTGTATGGCACCAAAACCGACGTTTCAGAAATTTTGCAGCCGACCCGAAAGCCAGCCGTTGGCCTCTCTGACCT
>JADDPU010000154.1:0-555 GCA_016781725.1 Rubrobacter sp.
ACGAAGACCACGAGGGCTACGGCGGCGATGGCCGTTATGACGAACGTCAGCCTGAGCGCCTCGCCGACCCCGTAGAGGTGTATGCCTACGAAGATCGCGTAGAAGAGTAGGTACACCAGCGGGCCCCCGAAACCGATAAGGGACTCCACGTACCCCCCTATAAACACGGCGATCGCCGCAGGGGCTATGGCGTACTCGATCAGGATCGCCGTCCCCGTCATGAACCCGCCCCACGGTCCCATCGCACGTCGCGCGAACCCGTAGCCGCCACCGGCGGTCGGGATCGTGGAGGAGAGCTCCGCCAACGCGAAGACCATCGTCGTGTACATGGTCGCCATGAGCAGCGTCGCTATGAGCAACCCGCCCCAACCGCCCTCGGCGAGCCCGAAGTTCCAGCCCGCGAAGTCCCCGGAGATGACGTAGGCAACCCCCAGCCCCGCCAACAGCACCCAGCCAGCGGCGCCCTTCTGCAACTGGCGCTGCTCCATGTAATCGGCGCCTACGTTCTCGTACTCTACCCCCTGCCTCGTCCTTCTCCCTGATTCGCTCACCCCG
>JADDPU010000154.1:596-4810 GCA_016781725.1 Rubrobacter sp.
GAGATAGCCAGCCCGGCGCCGACCCTCTGGCTACAATAGCATCATAATTAATACCAATTTGTCATACAAGAGGGCGAGGGTAGTGGGTTCTTTGCAGAGGGTGGCCCTTCGGGTAGGATGATTCTGGTGTAAGAAGGGGGCTTTGGATCGAGTGGGAGAGCGAAAGATCAGGCTAAGGCCCCTGGGCCCGGGGTCGCAAGGCGGGGAGCCCCTCTACCTCCAGGTCGAGCGGCGGATGGAGGATCTCTTGCTCGGGGGTCGCTACAAGGCGGGGGACCGGGTGCCGCCCGAGGCCGAGCTGGTCGACTCTTTGGGCGTCTCGCGGGTCACAGTCCGGGCTGGCCTCGCGCGGCTCGTGGAGCGGGGTGTTTTGGAGCGGCGCCAGGGGAGCGGCACCTTCCTGGTGCGGCCTCCCGAGGGTTCACGGCTGCAGTCGGGCCTCGAGAGGCTGGAGACCTACACCGTCCACGCGAATCGGCTGGGGTTGGGGCTCGGCAGCAGGGAGATCGAGATCGAAGCCGCCGGCGCGACGGCCGAGGAGTCGGCGGCGCTCGAGGTCGCAGAGGGTGCCCCGCTCGTTAGGGTATCGCGCGTCCTGCTCATCGAGGGCGAGCCTGCGGCGTGGATGGTGGACGCCGTGCCCGAGGTCGTGGTCGGCGTCGAGGAGGTCAGGGAGCGGTTCCGTCCCGACGCGATGGTCCTCGACCTTTTGGTCTCCGAAGGCGTGCCCGTGGGTTACAGCCAGATGTCTATTGCGGCCGTCACGATCGGACCGGGCGACCGGATCGGGGAGCGGCTCGGCCTCGCCTCCCCCTCGGCCGCGCTCTCGCTGACCCAGACCATGTACCTAACCGACGGGCGGCCCGCGCAGTGGTCGCGGGATACCTTCCTGCCGGGCAAGCTAGACCTGCACGTCGTGAGGGAGCTCTTCGAGGTCAGAAAGCTGCTCTGAAAAAGCCCCGCGCGGTTCTAGGAGCGCAGGGCGTACCGTTTCTCTATAGAGGCCACGAGCGAGTACGTAGGGTCGACCATGTTGCCCACGTAGAGCCCCCGGCCTGGGTCAGGAGTTGATAGGCGTCCGGTTGCGAGAACCCGTGCTCCTCGACGAGCCAGCCGATCAGCTCCCGGCTCTCGAACGCATCCTCGGTGTGGATCCTTACCCTCTGGCCCACCCGGACGCGGGCTATCGGCTCCCGGTAGGGGTTGAAGACGTAGAGCTGTAGTCCTCAGGCACTACCTCCACGACCTCCGTCCTCGCAGCCTCCACGAACGAACCTCCCTGCTCCAGGATCCTCCCTACTGGTAGATCTCCCCCACCTTCATGGTGCCGCGCTCGACCAGCTCGATCTTGTAGCCGTCCGGGTCCTCGATAAACGCGATCCTGTAGTCGTGCCCGTCGGCGGTAAGGGTTTTCGGCTCGAGCGTGACCTTGACGCCCTCTCCCTTGAGCCTCTCGACCGTCTCCTCCAGGCCGTCGACGGTGAAGGCGACGTGCGCGTAGCCTTCGCCCTTGTCGTAGGGTTCGGTGCGGTCGTGGTTGTGCGTGAGCTCCAGCATGGGCTGGGAGGGGTCGGCCTCCATCGCGAAAAAGATGTTGGTGGCCGAGCCGAGGTCCATCTCGCCCAGCTTCGTCATCCCAAGCTTGCCAACGTAGAAGTCCTCGCTCCTCTGGGGATCGAGGATGCGGTAGCAGGTGTGTATGTAGGTGAAGGCCATCCGGTTCTCCTCCTTTGTTTTCGTGGCCAGCGGTAGCACATACTATGACAGAACGCCCAACGAGGCAGCAAGTGTCGCCCGGCGCTTCTCCTGCGCCTTCGGCCGCCTGGATCGGGGCGCCCGATCCGGAGGCGGGACGGCCTGTTCTGTAGACTGCTCCCGTACAGAATCCCCGCAAGGTCCACGGCGTCAGAGGAGGTCACATGACCGAGATAAGCTGGGAGGATTTCGAAAAGGTGGATATCAGGGTGGGTAACGTGGTCGAGGCGGAGCCCTTCCCCGAGGCCCGCAAGCCTTCGATCAAGCTGACCGTGGACTTCGGGCCGCAGATCGGGACGCGCCGGACGAGCGCCCAGCTCACGGCCCACTACGAGCCCGAGAGCCTCGTCGGCCGGCAGGTGGTCGCGGTGGTCAACTTCCCACCGAAAAGGATCGCGGGCTTCAAGAGCGAGGTGCTAGTCTTAGGCGTCCCCGACGAGAGCGGAGAAGTAGTGCTGCTTTCCCCCGATCATGATGTCCCTCTAGGAGGCAGGATGTTCTAATCCTCCTGCACCGCAGTTCCGATGAGTCCTATGACGGACGATTCAGGACAAGCCAAGAGTTCGGACTCGAGAGGTTCCGGGAAAAAAGAATCGGGTATCCCGAAACCTGGACTCTGCGCAGGGCGTAGTACATCATGTCGCAAAACTCGGCCGGGAGGTGCTTTGGTGAGCGAGACCAATCTCGAGCAGTTCAGGGAGGTTACGCCGGCGGGGCGGTTCACGCTGCAGAACTCGGCGATGCTCAAGGTGCGGCTCGAGAACGACCAGATCCAGGCGAAGCTCGGCTCGATGGTCGCCTACCAGGGCGACGTTCGCTTCGAGCACAAGGGCGGGGGCCTCGGGCGCTTCTTCAAGAAGGCGGTGACGGGCGAGGGAGTCCAGCTCATGACGGCCACAGGGACTGGCGACCTCTTTCTCGCGCAGGACAAGCGCAAGATCATGATCCTGGATCTGAACAACGAGCAGATGACCGTCAACGGCGAGAGCATCCTCGCCTTCGAGCCCGGCGTGGATTGGGATATCCGCCGCGTGGAGGGGGCGGGCAGGCTTGCCGGCGGCCTGTTCAACGTAGTCCTGCAGGGGACGGGTAAGGTCGCCGTCACCTCGGATGGGGACCCGGTACTCCTCGACACCAGCACCCCGACCTTCGCCGATCCGGACTCGGCGGTAGCCTGGAGCGGCGGCGTGAGGACTAGCGTCAGGAGCGACGTCTCGTTCAAGACCTTCATGGGCCGCGGCAGCGGGGAGACCTTCCAGATAGCCTTCGAGGGTCCCGGGTGGGTCCTGATCCAACCCTCAGAAGGCCCGACCATCCCCGAGCATTCGCACGCCGGACAGGGCGGGAGTGGCGGGATCGGCTCGCTCTTCGAGGACTAGCGGAAGGACGCCGGGCCGCTACCCGACCACGAGGTTGACGAGGCGGCCCGGCACGTAGATGCTCTTTCGGAGCTCTTTGCCCTCGACGTGGGGCTGGACCCTCGCGCTCGCGAGCGCGAGCTCTCTTGCGGCCTCCTCCGAGATGTCGGCGGGGACGGTTACGCGGTCGCGCAGCTTGCCGTTGACCTGGACGACGAGGGTTATCTCGTCGGCCTGGATCAGGGCCTCCTCGTAGCCGGGCCACCCCTGCTCGTGCACCGAGTAGGGCTCCCCTAAAGAGCTCCACATCTCCTCGGCGTGGTGCGGCGTGAACGGCGCGAGCACCAAAACGAAGGTCCGCAGCGCCTCTTCCCACTCACCCTCTCCGACCCTGCCCCTGATGGCGAGCAGAAAGTTGGTGTGCTCCATGAGCGCGGCGATGGCCGTGTTGAAGCGGAAGGCTTCGAGGTCGCCGGTTATCTTTTTGACGAGCCGGTTGGTCCGGCGCTGAAGCTCCGCGGGGTCGGCCTCGCCGCCGGAGGCGTCGCCCTCCGTCACGAGCGAGAGCGCGCGCCTGAGCCAGCGCGAGACGCCCTCCATACCCTTGGCGTCCCAGGGCCCGCCCTCGCTCCACGGCCCTATAAACATCAGGAAGCACCGCAGCGCGTCTGAGCCGAAGCGGTCGACGTACTCCTGCGGGTTGACCACGTTGCCCCGGCTCTTGCTCATCTTCTGCCCGTCTGGCCCGAGGATGGTCCCCTGGTTGCGCAGGCGCGTCATCGGCTCGTCGAAGTCAACCAGCCCGAGGTCGCGCATGACCTTGGTGAAGAAGCGCGCGTAGAGCAGGTGCAGGATGGCGTGCTCGATGCCGCCGGTGTACTGGTCCACAGGGAGCCACTTCTCCCCCCGCTCGGGGTCGAAGGGGCCCTTGTCGTAGTGCGGCGAGAGGTAGCGGTACCAGTACCACGAGGAGTCCATAAAGGTGTCCATCGTGTCCGTCTCGCTCGTGGCCGGGCCGCCGCAGCGGGGGCACTCGGCGTTGTAGAAGTCGGGGTCGAGCTTCAAGGGGGATTCGCCCGTGGGCATGAACTCGGCGTCCTC
>JADDPU010000154.1:4888-7108 GCA_016781725.1 Rubrobacter sp.
GCCCCAGTAGCGCTGGCGGCTGATCAGCCAGTCGCGCAGGCGATAGGTGACGGTGGCGCGACCGGACCCCCGCTCCTCGAGCCAGCGGGTCATGCGGGCCTTGGCCTCCTCGACGCCGAGCCCGTCGAGAAAGTCGCTGTTGATCGCCGGCCCCTCCCCGGTGTACGCCTTGCCCGTAAAGTCCTCTGGGGGCCGGACGGTCCGGATTATGGGCAGATCGTACTTCTCGGCGAACTCCCAGTCCCGCTCGTCCTGGCCCGGCACCGCCATGATCGCGCCGGTCCCGTAGCCCATCAGGACGTAGTCGGCGATGTAGACGGGTATCTTCTTCCCGTTGGCCGGGTTGACCGCGTACGCCCCCGTGAAGACGCCGGTCTTCTCGCGGGTCACGTCGGTGCGGTCGATCTCGCTCAGCCTGGCGGCCCCCTCGACGTAGCGGCGAACGTCTTCGGCTTGCTCTGGGGTGGTTATCTTCTCGACCGCGGGGTGCTCGGGGCTCATCACGAAGAACGTAGCGCCGAAGAGCGTGTCGGGCCTGGTGGTGAAGACCTCTACGGGGCTGTAGCCCTCGATCTCGAACTCTATCTCCGTCCCTTCGGAGCGGCCGATCCAGTTGCGTTGCAGCGTCTCGACCCGCTCGGGCCAGTCTATCTTGGAGAAGTCGAGGAGCTCCTCGGCGTAGTCGGTGATCTTGAAGAGCCACTGCGCCAGATTCTTCTTGATGACCGGCGTCCCGCACCGCTCGCAGCGCCTGTCCGGGCCTATGACCTGCTCGCGCGCGAGCGTAGTGTTGTCCTTCGGGCACCAGTCGACCGGCGCCTCCTTGCGGTAGGCGAGACCCTTTTCGAAGAACTTCACGAAGAACCACTGGTTCCAGCGGTAGTACTCGGGGTCGCAGGTGACGACCTCGGAGTCGAAGTCGAACATCGCGCCCATCTGCCTGAGCTGGCCCCGCATCCGCTCGATGTTCGAGTAGGTCCAGTCGCGGGGGTGGATGCCCCGCCCTATCGCGGCGTTCTCGGCTGGCAGCCCGAAGGCGTCGAAGCCTATCGGGAAGAATACCCTGTAGCCGTTCATCCTCATAAAGCGCGCCCTGGTGTCGGAGGGCGTCATCGGGTACCAGTGCCCGACGTGCAGGTCGCCGCTCGGGTAGGGGAGCATCGTGAGCGCGTAGTGCTTCGGCTTGCTCTCGTCCTCGTCGGTCTTGTACAGGCCGCTCTCGGCCCATCGCTCCTGCCAGCGATGCTCGAGGGCAGTAGGGTCGTAGGTCTTTCTCGTAGATGTCTCGCTCACGTGAGACTCCTTCGGTCTATCGGTTCGGGTGATTCTTGGGATCGGGGGAAAAGCGCGCAGGACTTTATAGTCGGTGCTCGGTGTTCCAGACTCCGTAATCGCTGGCGCGCATGCACCTAATATAGCACCGCGGAAGCCGTTTACGAAAGACGAGAGCCGTTAGGTGCGGGTTTCCGCCCCGATGCGCGCGAGCAGGCGCCGGCGAAGTTGGCGAAGCGCGGGTGGTCTCGCGCCCCGGCAGAGACCGGTTCGCCCGCGTTCACCCCTACCGCGCCACCTTGAAGGACCAGCGCCTCGCCGCCGCGTTGCCCGCCGCGTCCCTGGCCACGACCCTGACCGCGTGCCACCCGGACGAGAGCGCCTCGCTCGTGTAAGCGAGCCTGTCCGTCTCCCGGTTGTAGGCGAAGGCCGTCTGCGCTACCGGCTCTCCGTCGAGGTAGAGCTTTACATTATTCTTGGCCAGGTCCGTCATCTTGTCCCTGACGGTAGCGCCTATGCGCGGGGTCTGGTCGATGGTCGAAGATTCGGGGGCCGGCTTCGGTGAGGTTATGCTCGGCGCGGTGGCGTCCACGGTCCAGGTACGCACGGCCGGGGTGGGGTCCACGTTGCCCCTGGGGTCTACGGCCCGTACCCGGAAGGTGTGCGAGCCGTCGGAGAGGTTCGCGTAGCTCCGGGGCGATGCGCAGGCGGTGAAGGTAGCCGCGCCGTCGAGCCTGCACCGGAAGGTCGAGCCGGGCTCCGAGGAGGCGAACCCGAAGGTCGCCGAGTCGCTCTTGACGGTGCCCGAGGGTCCGGAGGTTATCGTCGTCTCCGGCGGCACGTCGTCTACCAGCTCCAGCTTGAGGGTGAAAGGAGCCTGGTCGCGCTCCATGAACGCGGCCACCGCGATGCTGTAGGTCGTGCCGGCGGTCGCGTCGAACGTGACCT
>JADDPU010000386.1 GCA_016781725.1 Rubrobacter sp.
TGGCGGTCCTCCTCTTGGGCACCAACCCCGTGGCCGTCAAGTACGCCGTCACCGCCGTTGCCCCCCTGCCCTTCGTGGCCCTGAGGTTCACGGTGGCGGGTCTGTTGCTACTCGGCGCCGTGCGTTGGTTCGGGCCCGCAAGGGGCGTCGAGCGGAAGGATCTTCTGGCCATGCTGGGGGTGGGCGCGGTGGGCGTCGGGATGACCAACATGCTCTTCACCTCGGGCGTGAGCCTCACGAACGCCTCGGACACGGCCCTCCTGTATGCGGTAGTCCCGGTGTGGGGCATGATCTTGGGGTCCGTGCTTGGCCTGGAGAGGCCCACCTTGAGGGGCATCCTCGGGGTGGGCGTAGCCTTCCTTGGGATCGTTGTCGTCGTGTACGGGGGTTTGGGCGGGAGCGGCTCCAGCCTCGAGGGGAACCTCCTGGTTCTGGGCGCCACGGTGTGTTGGGGAGCCTACACCGTCCTCTCCCTGCCCCTCCTCGAGAAGTACTCGCCGCTGGTGGTCGCGGGCTACACCATGCTCTTCGGGGGCCTGGTGGCCCTGCCGTTCGCTTTGTCAGGCTTTCTGAGCGTGGACTGGGGTGCGATGAGCGTCGGGGTGTGGGCGGCGGTCGCCTACTCGACGGTCCTGGTGGCAGCGTTCGGGTTCTTTGCCTGGCAGAGGGGGGCTTCCCTCCTCGGGGCCAACAGGGTGCTCGTTTACCAGTACCTCATCACCTTCGTCGGGGTAGCCTCGGGCGTCGCGCTCTTGGGCGAGGGGTTTGGGGTCGAGAAGATCATAGGAGGGGCGATCATCCTGTTTGGCGTGTACCTGGCCCGGCGTCAATAATAAGGGCCGTGCGCTCGGCCCTTTCCCGGCCGGAGGAGCCAGGGACGGATAGCCGGGGGCCGGAGAGGAGGCCGATCTGCGTCGGGGAAGGAGAAAGGCTTCGGGGTTCTGGTCGCCTGAGACCGAGTCGTCCGCCGCGGGTTGGTTGGATCTTGCGGTCATCCCACTCGTCGCGGTGCTCTCCTTGCCGCCGCTCTTGTGGTTCGGACACCACCCCTGGACGGTCCTGGGCAAGGACGCCCCCCGCTACCTCTTCGCGGGCTCGGAGCTCGTCTCCGGCGGGGGCTTCGACAGCCTCGCCGGCATCTCTGATTACAACGGCGGTCATGGTCCCGTTTTCCCGGCCCTGATCGGCTTCTTCATACTCGTCTTCGGGCGCGACACGGAGAGCCTGGTGTGGGCTATGCGCCTGACGGCACTCCTCAACCCGCTGCTTGCATACTTTCTGGCGAAGCGCCTCTCGGGCCCGCTCGCGGGTTTGCTCGCCGCAGCGCTCCTCACCCTTTACGGCTTCAACGTGCAGTCCACGTTCGTGCTGAACATAGACTCCTTGCTGCTAACGTTTGACCTGTTGGCGCTCCTGGCCCTGCTCGCGGCCATAAGGAGTAGCGGTTCCGCTCCCGCGCTCGCTCTCCTCTCCGGGCTGCTTCTCGGGGCTTCGGTACTGACCAAGGAGACGGCGTTCGCCAACCTCCCCCTCGCCCTGCTCGCCGTTCTGCTGCTCGACTGGGAGTTGCGCGGGGCCCTCTGGCACTACCTGGGCGTAGTGCTGGTGTGCCTGCCGTGGTGGGTCTGGAGGTGGTCAGCCACCGGAGACGTTTACCTGATCGACCGCCTGCCGTCCTCGTTGCAGCTCCCCGTCACAGTGGCGACCGCGATCCTTCTAAGCCTCGCGATAGCGGCGTCCGCTTCCGGGATGCCGGCTCGCTTCCTGGCCGAGGAGCAACGGCGCCGGTGGGTCGGCCGGTTCGTGGTGGTCGCCTGGACCGCCGCGCTCTTCGTCCTGGTGCTCGCCACCGCGGCC
>JADDPU010000378.1 GCA_016781725.1 Rubrobacter sp.
GGTGAAGATGATCTCCTTGGGCCTGGCGTGGGCGCCGATGCGCCTGCGCACCTGCTGGCTGAGCTCCTTGATCAGCTCGTCCGACCCCTCGCGCTCGCCTTCGAGGATGACGTAGGCGATGACGGCCTGGCCCGTGTCCTCGTCGCTGCGGCCGATGACGGCGGACTCCGCGACGGCCTCGTGGGAGACCAGGGCGCTCTCGACCTCGGCGGTCGAGATGCGGTGGCCCGAGACGTTCATCACGTCGTCCACGCGGCCAGTGACCCAGTAGTACCCGTCCTCGTCGCGCCTGGCCCCGTCACCGGCGAAGTACACGTCCCCGTACTTCTCCCAGTAGGTCTCGCGGTAGCGCTCGGGGTTCTTGTAGAGGGTGCGCAGCATGCCGGGCCACGGCCTCGTTATGACCAGGTTGCCCGAGCTCGAGGGGCCCTCTATCTCGTTGCCTTCCTCGTCGAAGAGCCCGACGGATATCCCGGGCAAGGGATGGGTAGCGCTGCCGGGCTTTGCTGAGGTGATACCGGGGAGAGGCGAGATCATGATGCCGCCCGTCTCCGTCTGCCACCAGGTGTCGACCACGGGGCAGCGCCCGCCGCCGACGTTCTCGTGGTACCACTCCCAGGCGCGCGGGTTGATAGGCTCACCGACGCTCCCGAGCAGCCGCAGCGAGGAGAGGTCGTGCTTCTCCAGATCCTCGGTCCCGAGCTTCATGAACGACCGGATGAGCGTAGGGGCCGTGTAAAGCACGCTCACCTTGTGGCGCTCGATCATCTCCCACCACCGGTCGGGGGCCGGGTAGTTCGGCACGCCCTCGAAGATCAGGGACGTGCCCCCGCAGGCGAGCGGGCCGTATACGGCGTAGGAGTGCCCGGTGACCCACCCGATATCAGCCGTGCACCAGTAGACGTCGTCGTCCTTGAGGTCGAGGACCCACTTGGTGGTTTGCCTGACCTGCGTGAGGTAGCCGCCCGTGGTGTGAACGATGCCTTTTGGCTTGCCCGTTGATCCCGAGCTATACAGGATGTAAAGCAGGTCTTCTGAGTCCATGGGCTCGGCCGGACACTCCTCGTCCGCCTCCTGCATCAGGTCTTCGTACCACCGGTCGCGCCCTTCCTGCATCGGCACGTCTTCGTCCACGCGCTTGACGACGACCACGCTCTCGATGCTCGGCGCGTCTTGCAGGGCCTCGTCGGCGTTCTGCTTCAGCGCGGTGGTCTTGCCGGCCCGCGAGTAGCTGTTGGCCGTCACGAGGACCTTAGCCTCGGCGTCGTTGATCCTGTCGCGCAAGGAGTCGGCGGAGAACGCCGAGAAGACCACCGAGTGCGGGGCCCCGATGCGGGCGCACGCCAGCATGGCGACCGGCAATTCGGGGATCATCGGCAGGTAGATGGAGACCGGGTCCCCCTTCCCGACGCCCAATCCTTTTAGCACGTTGGCGAACTTCTCGACTTCGGCCTTGAGCTCGGAGTAGGTGAAGGTCCGGGTGTCGCCCGACTCGTCGCCCTCCCACAGGATGGCGGTCTTGTCCCCGCGGCCCTGCTCAACCTGGTAGTCGAGACAGTTGTAGGCGACGTTGAGCTTGCCCCCTACGAACCAGTGGGCCTCGGGCGGGTCCCAATCGAGGACCTGGTCCCACTCTTGGAACCAGTGCAACTCCTTTGCCTGCTCGGCCCAGAACGCCTCGAAGTCTTCTTCGGCCCTCTCGTAGATCGAAGGGTCCTGCACGTTCGCCTGGCGGACGAAATCCTCCGGCGGATCGTACGTGCGCGTCTGCGTCTCCTCGGCCATCTCTACTCCCTTCCCTCGTCTCGTATGGCCCGCACTCACGCCCGCGAAGGCGCATGGTGCGCGACGGGGACCACCATCCAACACTACCGGCCCGTCACCCCCGGCGCCGGACGTCGGTGCTATCGCTTACCCTAGAATGGTTTCCCTTTCTACGCTGAGCCGTATCTTACCCGTTCCACGGCGAGTTAATC
>JADDPU010000552.1 GCA_016781725.1 Rubrobacter sp.
CTTGGTGACGTGGCCGAGGTAGTAGGCCACCTCTTCCAGGTTCCAGCCCGCCTCCCGGGCGCGGTGGGCGAAGTCGTGGCGGAGGTCGTGGAAGGTCACGTCGCCCACCAGCTCCCACTCGTCCCTGGTGGCCTTCGACCGCAGCTTCCTGAACCAGTGGTGCACCCCGGCCTCCGTGAGCCTCGATGCCCTCTGGGAGGTGAACGCGTAGGGGCTCTCGGCGGCCCGCCCGCCGTCGCCCCGGAGGAGCTCGAACAGTGGCCGCCTCGCCCGGTTGAGGAGGTCGATGTCCCTCGTCTTCCCGCCCTTGTGCCCGACCCTCAGCCACCCGACCTTCGGCCCCAGGTGGCAGTCCCGTACCTTCAGCCACGAGACGTCGGAGACACGGCAGCCGGCCCAGTACCCGAGCGCGAAGATCGCCTCGCTCCTTAAGTTGCCCTCCTTCTCGACGAGGTTCCTCAGGACGTAGCGCTGGTCGGGCGAGAGACGGCGCGGCGCGAGGACCTGCGAGGCCGGGATCTCCACCCCGCGGGCGGGGTTCTTCCGCAGCAGCCCCTTCTCCTCGACGAGCCAGGTGGCGAAGCCCGAGATCGCGCTCTTGGCCTTCGCCCGGTGGCTCGAGCCGTGCCCGCGGGCTTCGAGCTCCGAGAGGAAGCCCTCCACCGCCGTCCGGGTCAGCAGCTCCGGCCGGAGGCCCGAAGCGCCGCCCGGCCTCTCCTCGACCCACGCGGCGAGCTGGCCCAAGATCCTCCGGTATGCGTCCACCGTCGCCGACGACCTCCCGCCGAGCGTCGCCAGGTACTCCCCGACGAGATCCCCGTCCGCGGCCGCAGCCCCGCCCTCCAAAACCCTCAGTTCAGAATCGGCCCCTCGCGCCATCCGACCCCCGGTACTTTTCCGTTACGAGTTTCCGGGCGCCATTCTGCCCGATTGAGGCTCCTGTGGCCACGGTTCGGGGCGAAACTCGTACCGGAAAGCCTATTCCGTTACGAGTCTGGGCCAGAAAGGCCGAAGGATAGCCCGAAACGGACTGAAATAAGGAGCGGAAACTCGTCACAGAAAGATGCGGAGGGTCCTTTCAGGACCTGCCCGCACCATGCCTATCGGACAATATTGCCGGAATCACGCGATGACCCCTACCACCTCAAGGAGAGCCGGTCGGCGGCCACCCGCATGAGTTGCATGGACCCGCCGTGACGGAAGTCCGAGAAGGCCGCCCGGGAGCTGGCGGCCATGGGCTACGAGAACGTCAGGGATTACGTCGGGGGCAAGGAGGACTGGACGGAGGCCGGGCTTCCGGCGGAAGGCCGTCGGTCCGAGCGCGAAGGGTCCGGGTGAACGGGCACGCGCGGGAGAGAGGCTGTTGACGGTAGGAGGGGTCAAACTTCCGAGAACCCCCCCTACCTTTATATGTGCTGTCTAGGTACATATCCTGGATGACGCCCATGGGGGCCGAGGATGGCTTGAGAACTCCTCGCCATCGGAATGGCTATGGAAGAATCGCCCCTCGGTCCTCCTGGAGGCCCCGACCGCTAATAGAGATCGGCGATGAGAGTCGAGATCGGCGATGAGAGTCGCTAAGTAGGGAGCTGTCGGCGGGGTTCTCCGAGGGCAGAGACTGCTAAAAGTGAGGGACGTAGTAGGAGGTGGTAATGGACAAAGCCTGGGCGGGCATCGACGTCGGCAAAGGATTCCACTGGGCTCACGTGCTGGACGCTTCGGGTAGAGAGCTGCTCTCTCGGAAGGTAGAAAACGACGAGGCGGACATCTCGACGCTCATCGACGAGGCTCTCTCGCTCGCCAAGGAAATTGTCTGGGCAGTAGATCAGCCAGGAGGTGGTGGTGCGGCGCTCTTGCTGGCGCTGCTGTGGGAGCGAAACCAGAGAGTCCTCTACGTCCCCGGCCTCAGCGTGGATCGGGCCCGCGACGCCTACCGCGGCGAGTCCAA
>JADDPU010000077.1 GCA_016781725.1 Rubrobacter sp.
GCCCGCACGGGTTCGCGCACCTGCTCGTAGCGAAACAGGAAGCGGCCTAGCAGCTTCACGGCGTCCCCCTCGTAGATCGGCTTCGCCGAGCGCACCAGGCCCAAAGGCGTGGCGCCCGGCGGCGGTTCGTGGTTCTGGGCCAGGTAGCCTACCTCTATGGACGGACCGGCCCGTCGCTCGCCCTCCGTCGGCGAGAGCACGCCGGCGAGGACCTTCGCCAGCACGCTCTTGCCCGCGCCGTTCGCGCCGACTATGCCGAGGCGCTCGCCGCGCGTGACGGCCAGGTCGGCGCCGATCAAGACCGGCTCATCGCCGAAGGCCACGCTCACGTCCCGAAGCTCGAGCACCATGCGGCCGCCTCGGGTCCTGCCGCGGAGATCCAAGCCCATCTTGCGTCGCTCGAGGACCGGACGCTCGACCTTGTCCATGCGATCGATCTGGCGCTGCTTATTGCGGGCCTGGCGGATGTGGCGCTCGTTCACCACAAGGCTCGCCCAGAGCTTGAAGCGCCGGATCGCCTCCTCCAGGCGGGCTATCTCTTTCTGCTGGGAGACGTAGAGCTGTTGCTGGCGTTTGAGCGCGAGCTCGCGGGCCACGGAGTATGCCGAGTAGTTTCCGGGCCAGACCTTGATCTTCCCCGCGTCCAGCTCGGCGATCTCCTCGACCGTCTCGTCCAGCAGGTAACGGTCGTGGGAGGCGATGACCACCGCGCCGTCGAAGGTTCGTATCAATGCCTCGAGAAGCTCCCTGCGCCCCGCGTCCAGGTGGGCCTCGGGCTCGTCGAGCAACAACACGTCAGGCCGGAGCGCCAGGCAGGAGGCGAGCACCGCCAGCTTGCGCTGCCCCCCGCTCAGGTCCGCCATCGGGCGGTCGACGTCGTCTTCGCCCAGGCCGAGGGCTTTGAGGTAGCCGCGCGCCTCCCCGTCGAAGCCGCGCCCGCCGAGCTCCGTGAAGCGCCGCAACAGCCGCTCCTGGCGTTCGAGCACCCGCTGCATCCGGTCCAGATCGGAGGCCACCTCGGGAGAGCCGAGCTGCGCCTCGCAGGCGGCCAGATCTCTCTCGACCTCGGCGAGCTCGGGCCTGACGGCGCGGACCACCTCCATCGGCGTGCGCCCCTCGCCCTCTACCTGCTGGGGCAGAGTGGCGACCCGCAGGCCGCGGCGCCGGATCACCTCCCCCCCGTGCACCTCCTCCGTGCCCGCAAGGATTCTGAGTAACGTGGACTTGCCAGCGCCGTTGCCGCCGACCAGCCCGATCCTCGCCCCCGCGTTGACGTTCATCTCGAGGCCGCGCAGCACGGCCCGCCCGCCGTAGTACTTCCCGATGGATCTCAGACCGATGAGCGTCACGAGACCCCTCCTCCACCCCGTGTAACCACCGTCTTCATAAGGCCAATGATGACCTCCATCGCCGACCGGCGCATCACTAATTTGGACTATCTTTTCGCAGGCTAATCACCGCGCACTCCTTCGACGTAGAGGGTCGCCGGACGCGAGTAGCCCTCGCGCCGGATGCGCTCGCGCAAGGTATACAGACGCTCGCGGAACACCTCCGCGAGCCCCGATGGCAGCGACGAGAGCTCCTCCGGCTCTCCCTCCGCTACCACCAGCTTGTCGAGGTGGCGAACCGGCAGGGGCGGCGAGAGCCGCCACCGCACCCCCGCGAGGACCGCCTCGTGCAACCCGACGAGCCGCTCCGCAGGCCCGATACCGTAGGGCTCCCCGCCGGAAACCTCGCGCGCCAGGTCCGCCTGAAGTCTCTCGTCTTCGATCTGGACCGCAGGCTGCGAGTCCACGAAATCGCTGGTCGCCACGCGCCCGCCGGACCGCGTCACCGAGCAGAGCGCCGCGAGCGCCTCCCGCGCGGTCCTCTGCCCCACGTCCAGCTCGTGGAAGAGGCCCGCGGAGTAGACGAGGTCGAAGGTGCCGGACGGGAAGGGCATCCCGAAGACGTCCCCTGCGACGAGGCGCGTCGGGGAGGCGAGGTCCGCCTCCTCCAGTCCCTCCCGGGCCGCCTCGACGCGCTCCTCGTCAAGGTCCAGGGCGGTGACGCTGCCATCCTCTCCGACGCGCTGGCTGAGGCCCTCGATCCAGAGCGGAGAGGACCCACCGGCGTAGAGGACGTCGATACCCCGTAGGTCGCCGAGCAGGTCGAGCTCGCGGTCGCACAGCGAGATCAGGTCCGTTTCGAACTCCTCGCGCTCTCCCGGTGTCAGCGGGTCTTCCCGGTATGATCTCTCGGTCATCGGATTCCCAATCCGCAGACACATCCTTCCGATGTTTACGCCTCCCGGCGACGGTCATGCCGGTCCCGACCAGGAGCGATTAGGGCTGATCAGAGTATAGAGAAAGGAGGCGTGCCACTCCTCCGGCGTGAGCCGACAGCGCTAGGGAGCGGCAGGCGTCCCTCTGTAGTCCATTTGCGTTAGTTTCGTCTAGTTCATGTGGTTTACGTAACCTTATATTACGTGGCGCTGCCCGCGAGAGAGAAGCGGCTCACCAGGTCGTCAACGACTCGGCGATGGTGCTGAGGCACCTCTGCTTCTCCACGATGGAGGCGCCGGACGTGATGGTCTATCCCGACTCCGGGAAGGTCGGCATCTTCGGCGGAGCCGCGCCGGGAGGCCCAGAGGAGGAGCGAACCTTCAGCAAATTCCTCCGTACCGACGCCGAGGTCGGCTACTACGACGGCGAAGGGTAGCCGTTCTCTCGCAGATCGGGCTCTCCGGATCCTCGAGAGAACGTGGTATGGGCGAGCCAGAAAGCGCGAAGGACTTGGGGCGAACCAAGCGCGGACCTGGGTCATATGTCCTATGGCGCGAACATCTTCCCTGCTGTAAGGTGCGAACGACACCGTGGCACGGGAGGCAGCGTTGGACGCGGATACCGAGACAGCGACCTTGGCTTGGTTGGCAAGCGCCTTGGAGCAAGCGCGCAGGCAAGGACAGTCGAAAGCCGTAGGCTACCTGGAGGTGGTCGCGGACGACCTTGTCGTGTTCGAGATGGCTCCTCGTGGAAGGCGCGCACCCGCGTAAGCGTAGCCAAACTGCTTCGAGTACCTCGATGGGCGAAGTGCGCCGGTAGGTTGGATGGTCACCCGACCTACCGGCGCACCAAACGCCGCCTGCTAGGTGGTTACGCCCCCCTCAATCCGTCGGTCCCGAGTAGATGGCCTCGTCGTTTATGGAGCAGTAGTTGATGACGTCGCCGTTGACCGGGTTGGCGCTCTGGAGCTTCTGCACATACGTGCTCTGCGGCGGACGGTTGCCCTTCTCGACCCACTCTACGAGCTCCTCGAAGGCCGCGCGGTGGCAGGGCAGTATCGGCCGCAACTCCTTCTTGCCAGTAGCTCCGTCTTCGGGGAACTGGTTGTAGAAGCGGTCGACGTGGTTGCCCTTCCCGATCTTGTAGTAGCGGTGGAGTCCGCCCTTGCCGGCCTTCTCGATGAGCCTGCGGTAGACGTTCGAGTCGGCGTCTATGGGCAGCAGGGCATCGAAGTTGCCGTGCAGGGTGAGCAGGGGTTTGCCTATGTTGCCGGTAAGGGAGACCCTCTCCACCGCTTCCTTGACCCGCTCGGGCCGCTCCCGATAGCGGTACTCCGCGTCACAGCGCGTCTTGGGGTCGCCGTCCTCCTGGCAGAACGGGGTCCCGGGTGTTCCGTCCTCCTCCACCGTGTCGCCGTCGTAGCCGGGGTCGAACTCTTCCCGGTAGATGCGCTGGGTGAGGTCCCAGTAGACAGTGTAGTGCTCCGGCCAGAGGAACTCCGAGCCGGGCTCGAAGCCCGCCGCGTACATGCGCCTGCAAGCATCCCCCGAGAAGCCCTGGGCCTGACACTCCGGGTAGTTTCTGAGGGCCGGGGGCAGGAAGGTGAACAGGTTGGGCCCGTTCCTCCTGAAGAGCGTGCCCTCCCAATCGACGCCGCCGTCGTAGAGGTCCGGCGTGTTCTCGAGCGCGTAGCGGGTGAGGTAGCCGGCGTTGGAGATGCCCGTGATGTAGGTTCTCCTCGGCGACTTGCCGTAGCGCTGGTTCGCGACGTCCTTCGTGGCGCGCGTAAGCTGCGCGACCCTGCGATGCCACTCGGCCACCGCGTCGCCCGGCCGGTCGCCGTCCTTGTAGAACTCGGTGCCGGTGTTGCCCTTGTCGGTTGAGGCGAAGGCGTAGCCCTTCGAGAGGACGTAGTCGCTGATGACGAAGTCGTT
The DNA here is from genome assembly GCA_016781725.1 of Rubrobacter sp. GTDB lineage: Bacteria > Actinomycetota > Rubrobacteria > Rubrobacterales > Rubrobacteraceae > Rubrobacter_D. Next base: position 4,199 of record JADDPU010000077.1, read on the forward strand.
GGCGTACTGGGTCCTGTTTCCGGGGGGACCGGCGATCACCAGCTTGCCGTTCCAGTCGTCGGGGAGGCGCATCACGAACTGCGAATCGTGATTGCAGGGCGTGTTCGGGTTAGTTCTCGAGTCGTCAGGGAAGCAGCCGTTGACCTGGATGCCCGGGACGGTCTCGGGGCGGGTCGCGGTCCCGGCGGCATGGAGCGCTATCGCCCCCTCCCAGTCGCTGCGGTTGGTGTGAACCCCGTCCACGAGACCTTTGGTGGTCAGATCGGGCAGACAGTGCTCTTGCTGCCTGTCCGCCCCCGGCACCCTCAGCCCTCGGCCGTGTTCTCGCAACCGCTAGCCTGGCCCACAGCCGGGGAGACCACGAACAGTACGATGCCCAACGCCCCGACCAAGGCAAATGCCAAAGACAACCACACAAACGACAGCCGCCCACCATGTGGCGAACCACCATGCTCGAACATCTGCTCCCCCCTTAAAGCAGTTGACGCACCGGCTCTGGCCGCTGCCTTTACTTTACCCTACGTGCTTCAGTCGAACTATTGCTACGAGTTAGTTGTGAAGGATACCACGAGCCGCTGCGCGTTCACGTGAGGTACACGCGAGTCCACATCGATGGTCCGGGATCGGGAGGCTGCCGCCGGACGTATAGAATGATAGGGTTGAGAGGGCGTCTGGCGCCCCACGGCTCGCTGGAGATCAGCGAGGATATAATGGCTCTCTCCACGTTAGGTATGACGTCACCATGAAGGTCATTGTCGCAACAGACATCGTGAAGTACCACGGCGGCGACCTGAGGGTCCTCTCCGGGGCGACGCTCTCGGTCGAGGCCGGGGAGAAGGTCGGGCTCGTGGGGCGCAACGGCGCGGGCAAGACGACCCTGCTCGAGATCCTGGCCGGCAACTCCGAACCCGACTCGGGCTCAGTCGAGCACCCCGGCGGGGCGAAGGTGGGGATGACCGCCCAGAAGCTCTACGCGGTAGACCGGGGCGCCCGCAGCGTGGAGGAGGAGATCATCTCAGCCTTCGAGCCGCTCATGGCTCGCGAGAGGGAGCTCGAAGCTTTGGGGACACGTCTCTCGGAGGACCCCTCGGACGCCCTCATGGAGCGCTACGGCCGCCTCCAGAGCGAGTTCGAGCGCGACGGCGGCTACGAGTACAGGGCAAGGGCGGCATCGGCCCTCTCCTCTTTGGGCTTCGCCCCAGAGGACTGGAAGCGCCCCGTCGGCTCGTTCTCGGGCGGGGAGCAGAGCAGGATAGCGCTCGCGCGCCTTCTCTTGGAGGAGCCTGACCTCGTCCTGCTCGACGAGCCGACCAACCACCTGGACCTCAATGCCATAGAGTGGCTCGAAGGTTTCGTCAAGAGCGCCAAGAGCGCGGTTCTCGTCGTCTCCCACGACCGCTACTTCCTCGACGCGGTGGCAGGATCCATCCTGGAGCTCGAGGACGGCAGGCTCCACCGCTACCCCGGCAACTACAGCAAGTACGTGGCCGAGAGGAAGGCCCGCGACGAGCAGCTCGCCCGCAAGGCCAAGGCCAACGCCGAACGCAGGGCGCAGCTCGAGCGCTTCGTCGAGAAGAACCGGGCGAAGGCAAGCAAGGCCACCCAGGCCAAGAGCAAGCAGAAGCTCCTCGACCGGATGGAGAAGATAGAGGACCCGAGGAGATCCACAAAGAACGTGAAGCTCGACCTCGGCGGGGAGACAGCCCGCGCCGGTAGGGTAGTGCTCGAGATGGAGGACGTCCGCTACGCCCACGAGGACTCGGAAGAGGCGCTCCTCGACAGTCTCGACCTGGTCGTGGAGCGCGGAGAGCGGGTAGCGTTGCTCGGCCCCAACGGGACTGGCAAGAGCACGATCATGCGCCTGGCAACGGGTGAGCTCTCCCCCCAGAGGGGCCTCGTCCGCCTCGGCAACAACGTGGCCCCTGCCTACCAGGACCAGCAGCTAGCCCGCCTCGACGACGCGAAGACCGTCCTGCGGGAGGCGATGGACGCCACAGGCTTCGACGCCCCGGAGGCCCGAGACCTTCTCGGCGCCTTCCTCTTCTCCGGCGACGACGTCTTCAAAAAAGTCTCGGCGCTCTCCGGCGGCGAGCGCAACCGCCTGAGCCTCGCCGAGATCGTGGTCAGCGGCGCCAACCTCCTGCTCCTCGACGAGCCTACCAACAACCTGGACATCCCAGCCCGGGAGGCCCTTGAGGAGGCGCTCCTCGAGTACCGCGGTACTATGTTCTTTATCTCCCACGACCGCTACTTCTTGCGCAAGCTCGCTACCCGCGTGGTGGATCTCGACGGCAAGAAGCTCGTGAACTACCTCGGCGGTTACGACTACTACCGCGCCCACCGGCGCCTGGACGTGAAGGAGGGCGGGCGCAAGACCCGCCGCAGGGTGCGCCCCGGCCTCGACAAAAACCAGAGCGTCCTCGCCACCCGCCTCGTCGCGGTGGAGGGTGAGATCGACGCCACCGAGCGCCGCGTGGCCCGCCTCGAAAAGGAGCTGGCATCCTCAGAGCTCTACTCCGACGGTAAACGCTCCCGCGAGGTAATCCTGGAGCACCGCCAACTCAAGAGCGCCCTCGACGGCCTGTACACCGATTGGGGACAGCTACTCGAAGAGGCCGAAGAAGCCGGACTGTAGAGAGGTTTCAGGGCACAGCCTACAGGTACCGGGCGGCCTGGTACTCATCTCTCTGGCGTGCGGAGATGCCCCCCTACGCAGTCGAGGAAAATGAGGCCTTAGAGGCTGCGCGTTCGACGGCCCGGTGACGGTAGGCGGTGAACAACCTGAAGCCTGACGGCTAAAACCTGAAACCTACAAAGAGAGTCGGGACGAGAGGATTTGAACCTCCGACCTCCTCGTCCCGAACGAGGCGCGCTACCAGGCTGCGCTACGTCCCGACTGTGGCGCTGATTGTATCAGCTAGGCTTCAGGTTTCAGGCATCGGGCTACAGCTTTTTTGGATGGCGATCCCGTGTTCGCCAGCCCGCC
>JADDPU010000301.1 GCA_016781725.1 Rubrobacter sp.
CAACCGCTATCGGGAGGTCCTGCCGAAGCTCGGCCTTATGGTGTCCCAGAAGAGAATGACGCGGCGCTCTGGCGGAACGTTCGACACCCCGACGAGGTGCCACTCCTTCCTTTGGCCGGCGTCGAGGGCGCCCTGGATGTGCTCCCTGGCATCCGCGTTCTCCTCCAGCACGAGTTCCTGGGCGAAGTACCGCCCGTCGTGGGGTTGATCCGTCATGGAACCTCCTTCCGATCTTTCCGGTACGGCGCTCTCGTGGTTCGAAGCCGTACCCTCATCGCCAACAACACCGCTCCCGACCGGGCCGCCGCTCTCTCGATGCGTTTCCTCTCCAAACTTCGTTCAGCACACTTCCCGGTAACGAGGCGGGCTTCTCTCCGCGACCGCCGTCCCGGTGCGCCTCAACGCCCGCCTCCCTACGGTACGAACGTAACATCCTTTTCGCCACGGGCGGTAAGCGTTCGGTAAAGATTCGGTTAAGGAGCGCCGAGCGTACAGCTGCCGCGTTCGCTTTGTACCCCGCTCTCCCGAAGGGCCATTGTCCCTACCGAGGATCATTCGGGGAGGATCGATCCGACGACCCGGTGGTCTGGCTCAGGGAGATGGAGGAGGTCGAGGAGGAGATGCCGTCTCCAGAGAAGGCGAACCTAATGGTGCCCCCGCTGGCCGCGGTCTGCTGCACGGAGCGGAGGCCCTCCCCGGCGACGATGACCTCGAGGGTGCCCCCGTCCTTCTTGCGTATCTCGCACTCGAGGCCCGCGTCGCCCGGCTCGAACACGTAGCGCTCCGGCGCGCGCCCTGCGATGGCCTTCTTCTTCTCTCCCACGGAGCAGATGCCGGAGAAGCTGGTCCCCCGATCTCCACCCACGTGGAGCGTTAGTTCTCCGGGATGGCTCTTCTGGGGGTGGTCCGTCCGGGAGCGATTCTCTTCCGCGGCGTTCTTTGCCGGCGCTCTGCCGCTCTCTTCCCGCGCGGTTTCATCCGCCCGCACCCGGGCCTTACCCGGGCGGGCTACCGCGTCGCCGGCGCGCGCCACGGCGCCGTCGGCACCGCCCGCCCGTGCCACGACTCCGCGACCTCCGTTGCCTTCTACGGTCGCTTCGGCGGGTCGCGTGTCTTCTCGGGCCGTCGTCTCCGGCTCGGCCTTCGCTTCGGCGGCGGTGTCCGCCCCCCCGCGAACCTGCCCGGCCTCGCCGCAAGCCGACGCCGCGAGTACCGAGAGCGCGGCCACGACCAGGAGCAATGTGGCCTTGGCGCTTCTGGCTATCGACCCCTGGCGACCTCCCCGAGGGTTCGCAGGGTAAACTGAGCGGGCCGCTCGCGCGGCGTACTCAACGCTCCCGGTTCCACCGCTCTTGCCCCTGGGGACCTGCGTGAGCTCGCCCACGGCGAAATAGTTCTCTTGCTCTCGGGCACACCGCTCGCAAAAGCGGGTGCCCAGGATCGTCGTCGCCGCCGGGCGGACGCACGGCAGGCGTGTCTCGCTCCTCACCTGGCAAAGGTCCTGTCCTGGCGCCGAGCTTATCAAAGGGTTCTCCTTTCTGGCCCCGGTGCACATCCCGGTGTGCGCAGCGCCGCGAAGCAGGCGTTGCGAGCCTGCGGGCGGCTCTGTGGCCTGACGTTCACGAGTATGGAACGAAGAGATGTGAGTGGTTTTGGGGAACGATTAGAATTCTCACAGAGCCCGGCCGCAAGGAGTAGTCCCGCAACGCGCTGGTTTGGTCTTCGCCTGGGTAGAGATCGGTCATGGGCCAGACCCCCTCCATGACACACGCGCCCGCGGTACCCGCGCCCGTATGCGGCGAAGAGGATGACGCCCGCACGCGAGAACGCGGGGGCGAGAGAGATCCAAGAGACGCTCGTCGACCAGATCGGGACCATACAGGACGCACCTCCTTCGGGCGTGTGCCTATCCTATCGTCCTCTTTCCCAAATGCCGTAAAGCCTCGTTAGGGAACG
>JADDPU010000379.1 GCA_016781725.1 Rubrobacter sp.
CGACCTCCTCGTCGCTAAGATCGAACCGTTTCGCGAACTCCTCGACGTTTCGCTCTTCGGAGAGGATCACGGAGAGCACGGGCTTCTCGGGATCGGCGTAGGCCGAGTACTCCTCGGCATCGAGCGCAGCGGAGTCCCCGAAGAGAGCGGCCCCCACCAGGGCCGGTAGCAGCCAAATAGGCCCGAGCCGGCAAGCCAAACGTCTCCACAAAAACCTCACGGAGGCCCCCCTCCACGAAGATCTACCCAACCTGTAAATGTTACGTCCTCCCGAGCGTCTAGTCAAAGCCTTCGAGGCGTCGACCACGCCCCGAAAAGAGAGCGCGGGTCGAGGGGCCAGGGACACGCTCATTGTGCTACTATGTGCTACATGGCGAACGGGCGGTCAAGAGTAGGGGTTCGGGAGCTCCGTCAGAACCTCAGCGTATATTTGCGCAGGGTCGCCTCCGGCGAGACGCTGGAGGTAACGGAACGGGGACGCGCGGTCGCCATCCTCGCTCCGCTACCGGAGAGCTCTACGCCGCTTGGACAGCTGGTCGCGTCGGGTCGTGCCAGTGCTCCGGTGGGAGACCTCCTGGATCTCGGGGCGCCCCCCAACGAGGCCGTCTCGACCCGGCTCAGCGAGGCCCTCACCGAGGACCGGGAAGACCGCCTGTGAGCCCGGGCCTCCTTTATCTGGACTCCTCGGCGCTCGTAAAGCTCATACTCCGGGAGCCAGAGACCGGGGTGCTTCTCGAGCTCCTGGCCGGTTGGCCCGAGCGGGTCTCGAGCGCGCTCTCCCGGGTCGAGGTTCTGCGGGCGGTAAGGCGCGCCGGCCTGGAGGACGAGACGTTTCGGCGCGCAGAAGAGGTGATAGGCCGCATCGGTCTCCTCCGGATAGATGATGACGTACTGAGCGTGGCCGCCCGCCTCGGTCTCCCGGGGCTACGAACCCTGGATGCCATGCACCTCGCTACGGCTCTCTCCATCGGAGAACAACTCGCGGCGCTGGTCACCTACGACGCGCGGCTGGCCGAGGCCGCCAGGCTCTCTGATATACAGGTGCTGATGCCCTACCCATCGCCGGGGCAAACGAGACACGGCTAAGCGCTCGCCCCGACAGGCTAACTTTGCGAGCTGCGCATGTATCAGTGGCCGATACGAAAGCGCGTTGCTGATGGCACTACGAGCAGCACGAGGAAGCCCTCTCCAGGGCCCGACGGATGAAGAGCGAGCGGGAGGACGAGACCGCCGTCGGTGATCTCCTCGCGCGTCCGGCCAGTGAGGCCGAGGGCAGCGATGAGCTCATCGCGGTTATCGATACGGGCATCGGCCGTCAGGACGAGGTCTTCGGTCTTGTTCACCAGAGGCAGTTCCTCGTGCAGGGATTCGGGCGTTGTGTGGAGCATCCGGTGGCCGAGACCGACGGGCCCCTCGCTCCACATGCCCGCCCCGTCCGGCCCCCGATAGGCGACGCTCTCCAGCATCCGTTCCAGCGTCGGGGGCTCCACGGGCCGGCCATCGAGATAGAAGATTCCGGTGATAGCGCTTATGACTCGTCTCCCTGCAGGGTCGGCAGTGGGACGAAGCGTTCGAGGTTAGCCGCTCCGCCGATCACGACCTCACCCCCGCTCTCCAACCACGCGTGGGCCTGCAACCGTCTCTCCTCGTCTTTGACAACGCCGATGCGGAGAAGGGCCGGGTGGCCCCGCCTTGCGAGCATCGTCTGCGCGGCGAGGGCTTGGGTGAGGCAGACCCCGGCCCCGGCCCTGGGCACGTACCGGCTCGCCGCCATCACCGCCCATACGGCCCTCTTTGCGGAGTCATCATCCGACTTTTGCGATCGGGCGAGCGTCTGCGCCGCTCTGGCCATCAGGCGTCGTACGGTTTCGAACGGGAGAAGCCGCAGCCCAGGCGCGACCATCCCGAGGAGCAACGTGGCTTCGATCAAGAGTCGCCGGTCGGCAGCAGACAGGCGCCAA
>JADDPU010000076.1 GCA_016781725.1 Rubrobacter sp.
CCCCTCGCTCGATCACCCTTATGCGGTATTTTAATCTAGTTCAAATTGACTAGACGCGAAACCCGAACAGGGAGCTTGGCGTCTACGCCCCCTCAGACCAGACGAGAGATAGGGATCCCAACCCGTACCCGCGTTCCCCCGCCGGGCTCGCTCTCTATCGCGAGCTCGCCCCCTATCTCCAGCGCCCGCCCTTGCATCGAGTGCCGGCCTACCCCTATCCTCGAGCTTTCGGGGGCGAACCCGCGGCCGTCGTCCGAGACCTCGACGTAGGCGAGGTCTCCCTCGGCTCCTAGCTCTACCCTGACGTGGCTGGCCTCGGCGTGGCGGCGGACGTTGGTTAGCGCCTCCTGGACGATGCGCGTGAGCTCCTGGCTCACCCTCCCCGACACGCCGGACGGGAACCCCTCCCCCACCACCAGCTCGAGCTCGTAGCGCCCCCTGGCCATCCTCCGGTTCAGGTCCACGAGGTTCTCCAGCGACGAGACGAGCGACCGGCCGAGCGCCCCGTCGAGGCGCAACTCGAAGATGGCGCCCCGAAGGCCCTCCACGGAGCGCCGGAGGGCCGCGGCGGAGTCTTCGAGGGCAGGATCCCCGCCGTCCCCGGAGAGTGCCTGCAGGATCTGTATCTCCTGCAGCGCGTAGACGATATCCTGCAGGGTGCCGTCGTGGAGCTCCCTGGCTATCCGGTTTCGCTCCGCTTCCCGGATCTCCTCGAGCGCCCGCTCCGCCCGCTTGCGCTCGGTCACGTCGTGGGCGACGACGCACATGACCCGACGGCCGTCGTAGGGCACCGCGCTCACGTTGACCTCCACCTCCGCGAGCGTGCCCTCCCTGCGGCGATACCGCCGCTCACCCAGAGAGCGGCGGCCCTCCCGCATGACAAGCTCTATGTTGCGCTCCACGCTCTCCCTATCGTGGGCGACGATGTCGTAGAGCGTCATCCCCTTTAGCTCCTCGGCCGTGTAGCCCAGCGAGCTCTGCAACGCGGCGTTGGACTCGAGCACCCGTCCGGTCTGGGCGTCGACGAGAAAGATGCTCTCAGCCGCCTGCTCGACCACCGTGCGGTAGAGCTCCTCGCTCTGGTTGAGCGCCTCTTCGGTGCGCTTGCGCTCGGTGATGTCCTCGATGACCCCGATAAAGTACCGCGGGTCGCCGGAAGGTTCGCGCACTAGCGACACCGTAAGGTTGATCCACACGATGGACCCGTCTTTGCGAAAGTAGCGCTTGTGCATGGAGTAGGTCTCTATCTCGCCGGCCAGCAGCCGCCTCACCTGCTCAAGGTCGCTTTCGAGGTCGTCGGGGTGGGTGATCTCCTGGAAGGTCAGCCCGCGCAGCTCTTCTTTCGTATATCCGACGATCTCGCAGAGCTTCTGGTTGACCCTGAACCATCTCCCGTCCAGATCGACCTGGGCCATGCCGACGGCTGCCTGCTCGAAGGTGGCCCGCAAGTTCTCCTCGCTCTGGCTCAAAGCCTCCTCGGCCCGCTTGCGCTCGGTGATGTCCTCGTGCATCAGGATCACCTCGCGTATGCCCCCGGCCTCGTCCTCCACGGGGTAGATAAAGGCCCGCACCCAACGCCCGGGGTGCGCGTTCGTGGTCAGGTCGGGGATGGTCTCCTCGGGATCGTACAAGATCGGCGGGATCAGGGTGCGTTCCCCGCCAAAACCCCTCTGGATGTAAGGCATTATGCCCTTCTCCACCAGCTGCTGATCTTCCAATATGTTGTAGCCGGCGATGTCGCCTAGGGTCACCCCCCACAGCTCCTCCCACGCCCGGTTGACCTGGAGCGTCTGGCCTTCGGGTGAGAAGATCTGGATGCTCAAGGGAGACTGCTCGACTATCGCGCGAAAGCGCCTCTCGGAGATCTGCAGCGCCTCCTCCACCGACTTGCGCCCGGTGATGTCCGTCTGGATCCCCTGCCAGAAGCGGGGGCTGCCCGACTCATCGCGCACGAGCACGGCCACGGCCTCATC
>JADDPU010000489.1 GCA_016781725.1 Rubrobacter sp.
CAACTTCCCCCAAGTCTTCTCGCACGTAGGCCTGATCAACGCCGCTTGGTGCCTAGCCCAGGAAGGAGACGCCCCATGATCGCGGTCCGAAACCCGGTATACATGCGCCCCGCGGTTGGGTCGCTGGGGGGCGTCACACTTCGGGTGCGGCTCGCGCTTCACCCCCCGCCGTACCTACACCTTGACCCTTCGTTAGCGCTTGTGGTTCGAAGGGGGAGCCGGTGAGGAAGCGTTTATGTTGAGGAGCACCCGCAAGAGAACCGGGGACTTGAGGGCCTAGAAGTGTCCGAACCGACCTTCGTCGCCGGTATCGCCGCCGGGCTCGCCTCGTTCCTCTCTCCGTGCATGCTGCCGGTGATCCCGGCCTTCCTCGCCCAGCTCGCCGGCACCTCCCTCAACGTCTCGGACCTGAAACGCCGGGACCTCCTGCTCGGCACCGTCCTCTTCGTCGCCGGGTTCTCCACCGTCTTCGCCCTCCTCGGTGTGGCGCTGGGAGCGGTGCTGCAAGGGGCGGCGACGGAGGTGCTCGCGTGGCTCTCGCGCATAGCCGGCGCGGTCGTCATCGTCCTGGGGCTGCACCTGACGGGGTTGCTCAGGCTGCCCTTCCTGGAGCGCCGCTACGGCGCTCATCGAGGGACGACGAGGACGGGATACCTCGCCTCCTTCCTGTTCGGCGCGTCCTTCGCGGTCGCCTGGACGCCGTGCGTCGGCCCGGTCCTGGGCAGCACGCTCGTCCTCGCCACCACCCAACCGGCCTCGGCGTTCCCGCTCCTGCTCGCCTACTCTTTAGGCCTCGGGGCGCCGTTCCTGCTCGTCGGCCTCTTCCCCTCTCGCGCCTTCGCGTTCCTCAGGCGACACCGCAAGGCGGCGGCGCGGCTTCACGTCGCTTTCGGCGCCGTCCTGATCGGGATGGGCGTCCTGGTCTTCACCAACAAGCTCAGCCTGCTCGCCAACTTCCAGCTACTAAACGAGGTACTGCTATGAGACTGCTCGCTCCCCGTCCCATCCTGCTAACGCTCACGCTGGTGCTCGTCGCCGGCGCCATCGCGTTTATCGAGCTCAGGCTCGACGCCGGCGGCGCCAGCACGACGAGCGCGGCCGGCGCGCGGGCGGACCCGCAAATCGCGGGGAAGCAACCCGAACCGGGCCCACAACCCGCCAAGAGAGCCAGCGGCGAGACGGCCGTCGCTAGCGAAGAGGGAGAGAAGCCCGTGCCCAAGTCTTTAGACGACGCCGAGAAGCAGCCTTCCCCGGAGCGCGAAGAGGATGAGAGGCAGGAGCCGGTCCTCTCCGCTACAGAGCGGATCTCGCGCAAGGAAGAGAAGTATCCGCGGGCACGGGAGATCCAAAGGCCTTTCGGCTTCATAAACACGAACGGCGTCTCCATAGAGGAGGCCGCCGGCGAGAAGGTCGTCTTGCTTGAGTTCTGGACCTACACCTGCTTTAACTGCCAGAACGCCCAGCCGCACATCAACGCCCTGCACGAGGAGTACGCCGACGACGGGCTGCAGGTAATCGGCGTCCACACCCCGGAGTTCGGCTTCGAGAAGGACATCGACAACGTCAGGGAGGCCGTCCGCCAGGCGAGCATCCGGTACCCCGTCGTCCTGGACAACGGCTACGCCACCTGGAACGCCTACGACCAGCGCTTCTGGCCGGCGTGGTACCTGATCGACGCCGACGGCTTCGTTCGCTACAAGCACTTCGGCGAGGGCGCCTACGCCGAGACCGAGGAGAAGATTCGGGAGCTACTTGCGGAGAAGGATCGCATCTCAAACAAGAGCTTGCGCCAATAGGCGAGTAGCAACGTGTGTCAAGGAACGATGGGATGGTTATTGAATCACTCCGAGAGCTGTCAAGCGCGAAAAGTTGCCAGCCTATTGCGGGCCGGGTAGGGGCATGGAGAGGACGACCGACGAAGCGCCGGCGACGGGGCAGGAGCTGTACCG
>JADDPU010000490.1 GCA_016781725.1 Rubrobacter sp.
CGCAGACCAAGCGGTTGGCGGTCGAGAACATACTCCAGGTCGGCGGCTTCGGCTGCGTCAGCTGCCAGGCCGTCGTCGAGGGGGTTCTGCAAGAGTCCGATGGTGTCGAGAAGGCGACCTACGAGCCCGAGACCGACACCTACCTGGTGAAGGTCAACGACGACTTCCGCATGGACGAGGTCGCGAAGCGGGTCCGCTCGATCAGCAAGGAGTACAACCGGCGGCTCGGACTCCCGGATAGCCCGGAGTGGGTCTTGAAGGAAGCTTAAGAAGAAGGCGACGGTGCCCCGGGGATCGAGAAGTTCCGTACGGGGAGACAAAGAAGTTAAGGGAAGGTGATGCCCAGTTGAAAACGGTTGGCGCTTATCTGCTTATGGGGACGGCCCTTCTCGCCTGTCCCTGCCACCTGGTCTTCCTGCTGCCAGCGGTGCTCGGCCTTCTCGGGGGCACGGCGCTCGGGACGGCGCTCGGGGCGAACACCGGGTGGGTGATCGCCGCGGCGACGGTCTATTTCGTGGGCGCGCTCGCCGGCGGGCTCTATCTCCTGAACCGTCGGGCGAAGCGCGAGGAGAACCCGAAGCCCTCGCCCGTCGGAGCTACCCCAAAGCTCCGCGCGCCTTCCCGGTCGCGCGGGATGGCGAGGAGAGGACGATGAACGGGGGAACGACCAGGGTATTGGCGCTCCTGGCAGCACTACTGACGGTGGCGCTCTCGGCCGCAGCCTGCGCCGGGCCCGGCGCCCGGCAAACAGAAGCACCGTCCGGGGACGGGCAGCAGGCAACCGCCGCGAACCCGGGCGACGCCGAAGAGACCAGCGCGAACGTTGGCCCGGCTAAGACCCCCTCAGATCGTGGGGAAGCCGCCGGTTTCGCCATCAAGACCCTCGACGGCGAAAGATTTCGGCTCTCGGAGAAGCGCGGGGAGGTCGTCGCGCTCTTCTTCATGGCCGGCTGGTGTGGATCTTGTATCCCAGAGGCCCGGGCCTGGTCGGAGCTCCACTCGGCTTACGAGGACGAAGGACTGGAAGTGCTCGTCGTCTCGGTGGATCCCAACGACACCAAAGAGACCATCGAAGGGTTCAAACGTGCCGGCGGCATCGGGCAGCTCCCCTGGGCCATCGACGAGACGGGCGAGTTCACCCGGTCGCTCGGCGTGCGCGCCCTGGATACGACCATCATTATCAACAGGGAGGGCAAGACCGCCTATCGGGACGACATCCCGACACCCTACGAAACGCTCGACAAAGAACTCAAGGAGGTTTTGTGAGCGAGCTACAGACCCTGCTCGCTGGCTGGCTCTCGGCCATGAGCGAAGCGCTCCCGGTCGGCCTGGCCTTCGGAGCCGGCATGATAGCGGCCGTCAACCCCTGCGGCTTCGCCATGCTGCCGGCCTACCTCTCCCTGTACCTCGGCGCCGAGGAGAGCGACTTCGGCAAGCGCTCGCCTTTGACACGCTTGCTCAGGGCGCTCCTCGTTGGGGCCGTCGTCTCCTCGGGCTTCGTCCTACTTTTTGCGGCAGCGGGCCTCATCATCTCAGCCGGAGGGAGCGCTCTCCTGGCAGCCATGCCCGCCGTGGGAGTCATCATCGGCGGGGCGCTGGTCATGATCGGACTCTGGATGCTCGCCGGACGGACACTCTACACCGGCGTCTTCGAACGCCTCGCCTCCCGCATGGGCGATCCGGCGAGAGTCAGCATAAGGGGCTTCTTCCTGTTCGGCCTAGCCTACGGGGCGGCATCCTTGAGCTGCACTTTGCCGGTGTTCTTGGTGGTCGTAGGGAGCAGCAGCGTCGCTACCGGCGGCGTCCTCGCGGGGGCGGGCCGGTTCGTAAGCTTCGGGTTGGGGATGGCAGCGGTACTAATGGTGCTCACCCTGGCACTGGCTTTCTTCAAGCAGGGGCTCGTCAAGTGGCTGCGTAACGCCGTGTCCTACGTGCAACTC
>JADDPU010000618.1 GCA_016781725.1 Rubrobacter sp.
TAAGGACCGGATAGGTTCAGAGCGGGGAAGGTTCGGCGACGAGGATCTCGGGGCCTGAGAGCTCTATCTCCCTGAGCGTCTCGGGTTGGGCTTTCCAGTCGGTAATAAAGACGTCAACCCTGGAGAGCGGGATGATCCTGGCTAAAGCCACGACCCCGAGCTTGGAGTTGTCTGCGACCACTACCACCTTCTGCGCCGCCTCGACGAGGTAGTTGTCTGTCTCGGCCTCGGCGGTGTTGGGCGTGGTGAGGCCGGCGTCTGGGTGCACCCCGTGCACGCCGAGGAAGAGCACGTCGGCGTTGAGCGTCCGCAGCGTCCTGTCGGCGAAGGGGCCGACGAGGGCATCCGACGGCGTCCTGAACATGCCGCCGGAGAGGACGATCTTGTCCCACCCGTTCTCCTGCAAAGTGAGCGCGATGTTGGTCGAGTTGGTCACGAAGGTGAGGTCCTTGTGCCCCGGCTGGAGGGCGGCGGCCACGTGCCAGGTAGTAGTGCCGGCGGAGAAGGCTACAGTGTCCCCGTCGTTTATAAAGCCCTGGGCGGCCCGGGCTATGGCGATCTTCTCGGGCCGGCTGAGCTTGCGCTTCTGCTCGAAGTGAGGCTCGGCCGCGGTCTTGGGCAAAGGGACAGCCCCGCCGTGGACCTTGCGGAGCAATTTGCGTCCCGAGAGCTCCTCCAGGTCGCGCCGGATCGTCATGTCCGAGACCTTGAGCCTCCTCGAGAGGTCCGCTACCGAGACGCTCCCGGCCCGCCCGAGCTCCTCCAGGATCACCCCGCGCCGCTGCTCAGCCAGCATTTTCTGATCGTCTAACATAAGCGTCCAGTATAGCCAAGATCGCAACCACGAGACACTCTGCGCGGTGTTCTCGGTAGGTCGGGGTGTGTCGGCCAACACACCCGACCCACCGGGCTATGCGCCTCTCGAGGGCGCGTCCAGCTTCGCGAACTCGCGGTCGCACAACCTGTAGATGGCGTTGGCTGTGACGCTGCCCGTTATGAGGATGAGCAGCGGGAAGAGCGCCGTGAGCCCCGCCGCGAGCGCCAGGACCAGCAGGCACGCGGCGGTAGTCGGCAGCCGCCCGATGGAGAGCAGCAGCGAGTTCTTTACTAGGGCTCTCCAGCCCGTCTCGTAGTGAACCATGACGGGGAAGAGAAAGACCGAGGCCGAGGCGTAGAGGACGGTCGCCAGGACGAGCAGGGACTTCGCGACTACCTCCGCCCAGAACGAGAGCCCTCCAACCACGAAGAAGTCGAAGACTAGCGCCCCGCCGAACAGGGTCCAGAGCAATCCTACCAGCAGGCTCTGGACGAAGTTCTCCCTGAAGTGCGTGGCGAAGGTGCGCACCAGGCCGCCCTCCTTCTCTTTGGACCAGTCCCTCACGACGGCGAACATGGCGGCCGTGGAGGGGAAGATCGTCACCACCGGCACGCAAGCCCCGAGCCACAGGAGGTTGAGCAGGAAGAAATCCGTGGCCACCTCGAACCACCTGTAGCCCCTCGTGTCGAGCAGGTTCATAGCCAGGCGAGCTCCCCGTCGTCTCTCAGAGTCCCCCTACTTTACAGGATATACCGCTGCGCCTTCGAGTAGGGGTCTTGTACCGGGCAGCGCCAGGCCCTGGACACCGCTTCGCCGATACGGGAGAATCCTGCGCGGGCGGTGTGGTGCCAGCCCGGTTCTTCACGGGTCTTGGGCGGAGGGGTCCGAAGCGTTGGTCGCGAGCGATGGCTACTACGATACCCACCTCAGGGAGCCGCTCGTGCGGGAGAACGCTTTCTTGGGGATGGTTCCCGAGGATCTCCCGCCGCCGACCTTCGAGCAGGCGTGGGAGCTCCTACCCCGGCCGCTCTGGGAGGGTCACGAGAACGTCGTCGCCTGCTACCGGAGGGTGTGGGAGCTGGCGTTCGCCAACCTGCGCCGTCCCGAGCCGGGGAGCGGCTTCG
>JADDPU010000595.1:0-3475 GCA_016781725.1 Rubrobacter sp.
GTCGAGGGCGAAGACGGCGGCCCCGATGGGTTGCATCAGGACAAAGAGCGGCCAGAGGGCGTTCGCCTGCTGGATAACCGCAGGGTCGCCGGTGAAGGCCCGCGGGATGATGCCCGCTCCGGCCAGCAAGCCGGCGGCGAAGAGGGCGCCGACGGCGACCGACCAGAAGATCATGCGCACCGCGGCGGCGTACGCGCCCTCAGCGTCGCCGGCGCCGAGGGAGCGTCCGACCATGATCTGGCCCGCTATGGCGATGGCGTCGAGCACCAGCGCGAGGAAGATGAAGAGCTGGAAGGCGACCTGGTGGGCCGCAAGCGGCGCCTCCCCATCCTGGCGACGACCGCGCTCGCGAGCGCGAAGGAGGCGAGTAGCGCCCCCGTCCTGACGGCGATGTCCCCGCCGACCTTGAGCAGCGGACGCATCGCGCCGGGTCGCGGCCGGCGCGAGGCCCCGCCCGAAGCGCGCAAGAGCTCGTAGACGAAGGCCGCGCCCATCCCCGCCTGGGCCAGCACCGTGCCCCAGGCTGAGCCCGCGATGCCCCACCCGAACCCGTAGACGAAGAGCAGTTCGAGCACCACGTTCGCGGCGTTGGCCGAGACCAGGATCACGAGCGGGCGGCGAAGGTTCCCGACTCCCCGCAAGAACCCCTGCCCGGCCAGCGCGACCATGGCGAAAGGCAACCCGAGGGCCGAGATCCTCAGGTAAGTCACGGCCATCTCCCCCACCTCGCCGCCTCCGCCCATCAGCCCAACGGCCGCCGGCGCCAGGAGCAGGACCGCCGCGAACAGCGCCCCGCCGAGACCGACGGCGAGCCAGAGAGCCTGCGCCGCGAGCCGGCCGGCCGCGGCCCGCTCCCCCGCGCCGTGCAGCCGCGCCACCTGCGCTGTCGTGCCGTAGGTGAGAAAGTTGAAGAGCGTCAGGCCCGTGGAGAGGAGGGTCGCGGCGATGGCGAGCGCGGCGAGCTGCGGCGTACCCAGGTGTCCGACGATGGCCGTGTCCACGAGCACGTAGGTCGGCTCGGCGGCAAGGGCTCCGAGCGCGGGCAGGGCGAGGTAGAGGATCTCGCGGTCGTAGCGTTGGGCTTGCGGGCTTCTTCGGGCCTTGCCTGGCCTCAAAGCACCTCGGCGTCGAAGCCGTGCTCCCCGGCCAGTTCGGCGAGCGCCCGCTCCACCTCCTCCGTGGCGTCGTCCTCTATGTAGAAGTAGGCGGTCTGGGGGAAACGGTCCTCGTCCGGCTCGGAGCGCAGGAACTCGTAGCCCACGCCGAGCCGGTCGAGCGCGTCGCGGACGCTCTCGAGCGCGGCCTCGTCCTCGACGTTCGCTACCCTCAGCATAGTCTCACCCCGCATCGCCAACCCCCGCCAGATCGAACTCCAGAAAACGGCCGTCCCTCTGGATCAACTCCCCGTCGGCGTAGAGCTCGCCGCCCCGGCGCAGGTCGCAGACGAGGTCCGTGTGCACGCTCGAGTCGTTCTTTCCGCCGGTCTGGGCGTAGGAGCGGCCGATCGCCAGGTGCACAGTGCCGCCGAGCTTCTCGTCGAAGAGGACGTTGCCGCTGGCCCGCTGGATGCCGTAGTTGGTCCCGATGCCTATCTCCCCGAGGTAGCGCGCTCCCGCGTCGGTCTCGAGCAGGCTCATCAGGTACTCCTCCCCCTTCTCCGCGCTCGCCTCGACCACCCTCCCCTCCTCGAAGCGCAGCCGCACCCCGGAGACCTCGCGCCCGCCGATGGCGGCCGGGATGCCGAAGTACACGTGGCCGTTGGCAGAAGTCTCGATGGGCCCCGTGAAGACCTCGCCGCAGGGCATGTTTCGCCGGCCCGCCGAGTTCACGAATTTGCGGCCCTCGACCGAGAGCGTAAGGTCCGTCTCGGGACCGACGATCCTGAGCTCGCGCGCCGCCTCGAGCCGCTCCTTGAGCCGCTCCTGCTCCGCGGACTTCTCGCTCCAGTACCGCACGGGGTCCTCCTCGTTCAACCCCATAGCCTCGAAGACGAACTCCTCGTAAGAGGCGAGGCCCATGTCGGCCTCTTGGGCGAGGGCCGCCGTCGGGAAGAGCGTGAGCATCCAGCGGTTCTTCTGGAGCATGATCTCGGAGAGCGGCTTGTTGAGCTCGGCGAGGGCCCGCTGCTTGGCGGGATCCACGCCGGCGAGGGCGCGCGTGTTGGAGGGGGCCATAATCCCGATCTCGGCGTCGGCCTCCTCGCTCTTGAAGCGCCTGATAGAGGGGATCTTCTCGTAGTGGGCATCCCGGGCGTTCTCGAAGAAGAGCTCGCGCATCCCAGGCAGTTCGACCTCGACCACGGGGAAGGCGCCAACCTGCAAGAGCCTCGTGTAGAGCTCCTTGATCAGGGGCTCTGCCGCCACCCCGCCGAAGACGAGCACCTGCTCCCCTTCGCCCGCCCTCACGGAGTAGTCGACCAGCACCCGGGCCAGCTTGCCGAGCCGCTCGTCTCTCAATGTCCACGCTCCTTCTTGAAGAGATACCCGAAGAGCTTACCACTCACCCGCCGGGGGTCATCCCGACGCGGCCCGTAGAGCTCGGGACGTGGTCTCGGCCGGCGCGGCCGCGCGGCCGAGACCATCGGCGAGACAGCACCTCTCCGGCCCTACGGCTCGTCCACCGCGTCTGAGCGAGGCCTCGGTCAACGCCCCCCTTCGAGCCCCTCGGTAGCGAACCGGCGGGCTGCCCGCATCCTCTCCAGGATAGTCTCCGGGTCCGGAGCGCCGAGCGGCCAGGGCTTGAGTTCCAGGCTCACGGCGCCATGGTAGTCGCCCGCCGCGAGGGCAGCCAGGAAAGGCTTGAGCGGCAGGCGGCCCTTACCGGGGAGACGGTGCTCGTCGCGTCCCAACTCAAGGTTCGAGTCGGAGAGGTGCACGTGGCGTAATTGCCCAGAGAGAATCGCGTGCGCCCGCAGGAGGTCCACCCTGCTCGCCCCGGCGTGGCTGGTGTCGAGCGTGACGTCGCCAATCCCAACCAGGTGCTCGGGCAACGAGCATCTCTGGCGCCGGACGCGGAAGAAGCCTCTCGCCTCGCTGCGGGGCATGTTCTCGACGGCGACGGCAACACCCTGCTCGCGGGCCTCGCGCAGCGGCCCCGCCTTCCATCTCTCCAGCGCCCTGCCCGGCGGGGGCGGGTGGGCCACTACGACGGGTACTTCGATCTTCGACGCGAGCCTCGCTACCCGCACCAGGGTCTCCTCGGGCCCGAGGCCCCAGGCGCCGCGGCGCAGCGGCGGGTGGAGGGCCAGGATCGGGAGTCCGTGCCTCTGGGCGAGGTCGCCCAGGTAGAAATCCTGGTGGGTGTCCCAGCGCTCGTCCATCATGACCTCGACCCCGTCAAAGCCGGCCTCGGCCGCCCAGCCGTACACCCTCTCCAGGCCGAAGGGGTAGAGCGATCCCGTGCTGAAAACGACCGGAATGGCCATCAGCGCCCACCGCGCCGGATCTTGAGGAACCTCTCGAGCGTTGAGGGGGAG
>JADDPU010000595.1:3607-7049 GCA_016781725.1 Rubrobacter sp.
AAACCCTCGGGTGAGATCTCCCGCCACTTCTGCACCGTCGAGCGCCGCGGGGTGCCGTAGAAGCTCGAGTCTATCTCCACCGTGGCGAAATGCTTGACGTATTCGGCGAGCCTCGACCCCGACGGGAGCCCCTCGGGGTAAAGTGACCCCTCCCAGTCGGCGTAAGACCAGCCGGAGGTTCCTAGATATAGCCGCTCCTCCGGCGGCTCGATGCTGCCGGGGGTCTCCGCGAAGAGCCGCTGTTGCGCCGATTCATCCATCCCTCTGCGAAGAGCCGATGCTACCACAGCTTTCCTTGCGGTTTTATGAATGCTCTCCCTACCCGCCCCCGCCGCGTGTACTACAGTGATAGGGTGGCCGAGAGAGGGACGAAGCTGTGAAGGTCTTCTACAGCGACCATTTCGTGCTGCCCTTACCCGAGGGCCACCGCTTCCCCATGGTCAAGTACTCGATGCTGCGCGAGCGGGTGGCCGAGTCGGGCGTCTGCGGTGCGGGCGAGCTGCGAGTGGCGGAACCGGTCTCGGATCGGGAGATCCTGCGGGCCCACCACCCCGACTACCTGGAGCGCGTGGTGTCGGGCACGCTGACGGAGAAGGAGATCAGGCGCATCGGCTTTCCGTGGTCGCCCCGCATGGTGGAGCGCTCCCGACGCGCCTCCGGCGGCACCCTTGGCGCCTGCCTGGCCGCGCTCGAAGACGGGCTGGCCGCGAACCTCGCCGGCGGGACGCACCACGCCTTCGCCGACAGGGGAGAGGGGTACTGCGTCTTGAACGATTCCGCCATCGCCGCCCGCGCCGTCCAGGACGCCGGGTTGGTCGAGCGGGTGCTCGTCATCGACACCGACGTGCACCAGGGCAACGGGACGGCGGCCATACTGCGCGAGGACCCTTCGATCTTTACTTTCTCGATCCACGGCGCTAAGAACTTCCCCTTCCACAAGGAGGAGAGCGACCTCGACGCGGCGCTCCCGGACGGCGCCGACGACACGGAGTTCCTGACGGCCCTCGAAGCGGGGTTGGAGGCCGCGCTGGACGCGGCTGAGGCCCAGCTCGCGATCTACCTGGCGGGGGCCGACCCGTTCGTAGACGACCGCCTCGGGCGTCTCGCCGTCACGAAGCGAGGCCTCGCCGAGCGCGACCGCCTGGTCCTCGAAGCCTGCCGGGACCGCGGCATCCCGGTAGCCCTGACCATGGCAGGAGGCTACGCCCGCAACGTGGAGGACACGGTGGACGTACACTTCCAGAGCGTCCGGCGGGCCGCCGACCTGCTCGAGCTGGAGCGAGATCTCGCGCGTGGAGATAAACGCGCGAGGGGCGCATAGACCCGTGAACGGCGCAGACGCGGGCTCCTGCATCGTCGTGGGCGCTGGCATCTCCGGCCTGCTCGCCGCCCGCGAGCTGCGGGCGGAAGGGTGGCGGGTGACGGTAGTGGAGAAGGGTCGCCGCGTCGGTGGCCGGATGGCGACCCTGCGCCTCGGCGGCGGCAACTTCGACCACGGCGCCCAGTTCTTTACCGTCAGGGGCGAACGCTTCGCCGGCCTCGTCGAGGGCTGGCTCGCGGCGGGCGCGGCCGAGGAATGGTCCCGCGGCTTCGCGGACGCCGCGGGAGAGTACAACCAGGACGGCCACCCCCGCTACCGCGGCTCTGGGGGCATGACCTCCATCCCCGAATACCTCGCCCGCGGCCTCGACGTACGCACGGGCGAAAGGGCCGTTCGCGCGGAGCCCCGCGCCGGCGGATGGGAGGTCGCGTGCGAGGGCGGCCTGCGGGTGTCGGGCGCGGCGCTGCTCCTGACGGCGCCCGTCCCGCAGTCTATGGAGTTGGTCGAGTCCGGCGGCCACGAGCTCCCCGAGGAGGTCCGAGGTCGGCTCCGAGAGGTCTCCTACGACCCGTGCCTCGCGCTCCTGGCGCTACTCGACGGCCCCGCAGGCGTGCCCGAGCCGGGCGGAATGCAGATCAAAGGCGAGCCGCTTGACTGGATCGGGGACAACCGCCGCAAAGGCATCTCGGAGACACACGCCATCACCATCCACGCGGGACCGGGTTGGAGCCGGGACCACTTCGACGACGACGAGCCGGAGATCACCCGCTCCCTGCTCTCCCTCGCGACGAACCGGCTCGCCACCGACCTCGGGTCCCTTACCCTCGAGACCTCCCTCGTCCGGTGGCCCTACAGCTGGGTCACTAACAGCCACCCCGAACCTTGCCTAGCCGTCCCCGACGGTCCGCCGCTGCTCTTCTGCGGGGACGCCTTCGGGCAGCCGAAGGTCGAAGGCGCAGCGCTCTCGGGCCTCGCCGCCGCGGATCGCCTCCTCGGCCGGCAGGGTTGACCTCCGAATGAGCCCTGTGCCTCTCGTTCGCCCCGCGGCAACCTTCCCAATGGTAGGCATCATGTGACCCGTCCAGATCGCGCCCCCTTCGCCCGCGTCTGCTCGGACTTTTTGCGAATGGGGTCGCGGACGCGGAAGCTCTCGACGCCTACGGGCAAGCGCCCCGCCAGGCGTCCAGGTTCCGGTTCTTGAAGATCAGTGCAAAGCGCAACCGTCTGGCGCTGGCGCACCTCGCTTCCTTGTTTGTAGTGGAGTATTCGGCGACGAAGACCGCCTTGCCCGCGGAGACGAACGGCGAGTACTTTTTGCACTCTCTGTAGCGGAAGCACTCTTCCACCACTGCGAAGTCGAAGTCGGGAACAAGCGCCTCGACCTGCTCCGCATCGTTTTTCAGCGCCACAGACATCCCCCTCTCGTGCGCGAGGCGCGCGAGCATGCGGTTGTAGGCGAGCTGGTCTCGGGCCGTGAGCGGGAAGCCCGTGTTGTTGGCGTACCCGTCCACGTTGTCGGGCTCTACGGCGTCGAAGCCCTTGGCGGCGCACATGTCGAGCCGCCTGGCCATGATGGGTCCAAGCACCTCCCGCCGGCGGATGTCGAGCCACTTCTCGCCAGGCCAGCCGTTGGAGCGTCCCTTGACCGAGTCCGGGAACGCCCCAGCGTCGGGACGCCATCTCTCCCAACTGCCAGCGCTTATGTAGCAGATCGCCTTCGCCCCACCGCCGTGTATCCGGTCGACCACCGCCGCAGCGTTGTCGAAGCCGTCTATCTCGTAGGCGTCCACGGCGAACGAGGTGTCCACCTTGCCCGTCAGCTGCCACTGCCAACTCGTCCCTGGCTGCGGCCTCCATACCTGCTGCGCGCCCTGCGCATGGACGGGCGCGGAGGCATCCCCGACCGACGCGAGCGACACCAGCAACGCAGACACCAGGAGAGACCCCAGGAGCGTCAAGCACACCCCCCATCCGGCGGTCCGCGCTTTGGATCTCCCTACCATCCCCAAGATGCCCACGCCTTTCTACCCGCCAGGGTGGTTGGACTCGCTCAGCCAGCATACCATGCCAGCGCGCGACTTCGCCGGGTATAGATGCCCGGCATCGTCTGGAGTAGCAGCA
>JADDPU010000634.1 GCA_016781725.1 Rubrobacter sp.
AGCGGGTCGCCGACGAGCATGTCTATCATGCGGGTGCCGCCGAACTGCGTGTGCATCACGACCATACGAGCCGGCTCCTCCTTGATCTCACCGATGATCTGGGCGTCCTCGCCGCCTTCGGTGCCACGCAGGGCATCGAGCGCGGCGTCGGCGGCTTCGGCAGCGACAACGGCGATAAGCTTACCCTCGTTGGCGACGTAGAGGGGGTCTATGCCAAGGATCTCGCACGCTCCGTTTACCACGTCCCGAATCGGGAGCCTCTCCTCCCACAGCACCACGCCGTATCCCGAGTCGCGGGCGAGCTCGTTCAGGACGGTGCCAACGCCGCCGCGCGTGGGGTCGCGCATGAAACGTAGTCCCTGTCCTGCCGATTCCTTGAGCGCCTGCGTTAGGGGGGTCAGAGGCCGGGTGTCGGAGAGGACTTCGGCTTCGAGCTCAAGGTCTCCGCGGGCGATCAGGATGGCCGCCCCGTGGTCTCCAAGGGTGCCGGAGCAGAGGATCTTATCTCCGGGACGTACGGATGCGGACGACAGGATCAACTCCGGGTCGGCTACCCCTACACCCGTCGTGACTACGTAGAGCCCGTCGCCTTTCCCGCGCTCGACGACCTTGGTGTCGCCGGTGGCCACAGAGACGCTAGCTCTTTCGGCGGCCCGCGCCATCGCTTCGACCTCGTGGGTTAGTACTTCGGTGTCCAACCCCTCCTCGATGATGAGGGCGGCGGAGAGACCGAGCGGGGTGGCGCCTGCGACGGCGAGGTCGTTGACGGTACCGTTCACCGCGAGCTCGCCGATGGAGCCACCGGGGAAGACGAGCGGCCGCACCACGAAGGAGTCGGTCGTCAGGGCGAGGTGGGCTTCGCCGAAGGGGATCAGGGCCGCGTCCGAGAGCGTCGCAAGTATTGGGTTTTCGAGGGCCGGAAGGAGCAAGCCTTCTACGAGTTTGTGGGTCGCCTTGCCACCGGCGCCGTGGCTCATGTCTATGCGCGGGGCGGTGAACTTCGGGGGACGCCGACGGTTCTGCTCCAGGGTGTCGAGGACGCGCCGCTCTCTCTCGCTCATCCTTTCGACCCTATCTCTACCTTCTCGAACGACTTGCGGCCGAAGTTGTAGTAGGCGGCGCAGGCGCCTTCGGAGGAGACCATGAGCGCGCCCAAAGGGCGCTCCGGGGTGCAGGCAGTGCCGAAGACCTTGCAATCAGGCGGCTTGAGCACACCTTTCAGGACCTCCCCACACTGGCAGGCCTTGGGGTCCGCCACCCGCACGCCCGGCGTGGAGTAGCGCAGCTCGGCGTCGAAGTCAGCGTAGGCCGCAGACAGCTTGAGCGCCGACTGGGCGATAAAGCCCAGGCCCCGCCACTCAAAGTAAGGTCTGAGCTCGAAGACCTCGGCCATGCACTTGAGGGCCTGGAGGTTCCCCTCCCAGAGCACGACCCGTCCGTACTGGTTCTCGACCTCGCAGCGCCCCTCATCGAGCTGGCGCATGAGCATCAGGATGGACTGCAGAAGGTCAAGAGGCTCGAACCCTGCAACCACGCAGGGCTTGCCGTAATCCTCGGGCATGAACTCGTAGGGGCGGCAGCCGATCACCGTCGAGACGTGCCCAGGCCCTATAAACGCGTCCAGGCGCAAGTCAGGGGAGTCGAGCAACGCCCGGACCGGCGGCACTATGGTGACGTGGTTACAGAAGACTGAGAAGTTCTCGATGCCCTCCTTTTTCGCCCGCAGCAGGGTGAGCGCCGTCGAGGGGGCCGTGGTCTCGAAGCCTATGGCGTAGAAGACCACCTCTCTGTCCGGGTTCTCGCGCGCTATCCGCAAAGCGTCCAGGGGCGAGTAGACCATCCGGATGTCTGCGCCCTCGGCCTTGACCTCGAGCAGGTTCCCCCTGGATCCTGGCACTCGCATCATGTCCCCGAAGCAGGTAAAGATCACCTCGGGGCGCTCGGCTATGGCTATGCCCTCGTCCACCCGGCCCATGGGTAGCACGCAGACGGGACAGCCCGGCCCGTGCACCAGCTCGACCTGGTCAGGGAGCAGGTCCTTTATGCCGTGACGGTAGATGGTATGGGTGTGTCCCCCGCAGACCTCCATAAGCTTGTAGTGGCGGTCCGGGTCGGTGAGCGAGGCGATCTCCGATGCGACCGCCCGCGCAAGCTCGGCATCGCGAAACTCGCTTACGTATTTCATCCCGCCACCTTCCCTATCGCGACCCCCCCGTGCGTCAGCAAGACCTCGCCCGAGCGAACCGGCGCCACCAACTCCACCGCTATCTGTGCCCTATTTCCGACCGAATCCTCGCAGAGGGCGTCGTCACCCCTCACAGAGAGCACCCGCACCGGGATGCCGGCGTCCGAGCAGGTGACGCACCCGTCGTGGTCCAGCGTGCAGTAGCCGGCCGGCCCTGCACCCTCCATCATCACTCGATCCTCGATTCGCGCAACTCCTCCAGTTCCTGCTCGTAGGCCTCGCCGAGCTCCTCCAGGAACCGCAGGGTGTTCTGCGCCTCCTCTTCGTCGATCTTGGACATGGCGAAGCCGACGTGGATGAGGATCCAGTCCCCCACCTCCACCCTCTCGTCCCCGTGGTGTACGAGTCCGATGTTCACGTTCCTGCGGACCCCGCTCACGTCCGCCTTGGCCAGCATCGAATCCTCGTCGAGGATCTCGACTATCCGGCCCGGTATACCAAGACACATGCCCTACGCCTCCTTAGCCTTGAAAATACTATCCGCCAGCACGGCCTGGCCCAGGGCGAGCCCGCCGTCGTTGGTCGGCACCCGCCGGTGCCGGTAGACGGCGAAACCCCTCGCATCCAAGCGCTCCGACAACTGTCTCATAAGCAGCAAATTTTGGAAGGTCCCGCCGGAGAGCGCGACGGCTCCTATCCCCGTCTGCTCCCGGATCCTCTCGCAGCCTGCGACCACAACCTCCGCCATCGTCCGGTGGAACCTGGAGGAGATCTCCCCCGTCCCCCGTCCCGCGAGCAGATCCTCGACCACCCCGGCCACGATGCTCCGCGTCTCCACGACCCATCCCTCTCCTTCAGCCCTGAGCCCGAAAGGGTAGGCCCGGTCCGCCGGGCCGCCGGCGGCCAGCTCCAACTCCACCGCGGCCTGGCCCTCGTAGGTCGTCCTGCGGGAGCCCGGCACCCCGGCGAGGGCGGCGACGGCATCGAAGAGACGGCCGGCGCTGGAGGTGGGCGGGGTATTCAACCCGTGCTCCACGAGACGGGAGATCAGGCGCACGTTGCGCTCGCCCGCCTCACGCACCGCGGCGAGGGGGAACGTCAAGGTTTCCTCCTCGCCATAGAGGGTGATGAGCCACGCGAGCGCCACCCGCCAGGGCTGCCGGATCGCCGCCGACCCGCCCGGCAGGGGGGCGTACTCCAGGTGCGCCCGCCGGACGAACCCCCCTTCGAGGCTGCCCTCGAAGAACTCCCCGCCCCAGACGGCGCCGTCCGTGCCGTAGCCGGTCCCGTCGAGGGCGACCCCGACGACGCGCTCGCCGGCCGGTCTCTCGTTGTCAGCGAGGCAACTGGCGATGTGCGCGTGGTGGTGCTGTACGCCGACCGCGGGGAGCCCCTCCTCCTCCAGCTCGCGGGCGTACTTGGTGGAGAGGTACTCGGGGTGCAGATCGTAGGCAACCAGCTCCGGTCGCACGTCGAAGAGCCGGCAATAGTGCTCGACCCCCTCCCTGAAAGACCGCAGCGTCTCGTAGTTCTCCATGTCCCCAATGTGGTGGCTCGGGAAGGCGTGACGGTCCTTCGCCAGGCAGAAAGTGTTCTTGAGCTCCCCGCCGCACGCCAGGGTGTGGCGGGCGAAGCCAGTGGCCATCCTCAAGGGCGCGGGGGCGTAGCCGCGCGAGCGGCGGATCGGGTACTCCCGGCCGCCGACCACCCGAACCACAGAATCGTCGCAGCGCATGTGGACCTCGCGGTCGTGCACCAGGAAAAAGTCAGCTATGTCGCGGAGCTGCTCGAACGCCTCATCGTCCCTGTAGGCGATCGGCTCGTCGGAGTTGTTGCCGCTGGTCATGACGAGCGGGATGCCAGCGTCGCGCAAGAGCAGGTGGTGCAACGGCGTGTACGCCAGCATCATGCCTAGAGTGTCCTGGCGTGGGGCTACCTCTTCGACGACCCCGCTATCCTCGCGGCGCTGCAAGAGCACTATGGGCCTTGCCGGTGAGACGAGGAGCGCCTCCTCTTCCGGCGTGACCCGGCACAGCTCTTTGATTTGGGTGAGGTCGCGGGCCATCAGGGCGAACGGTTTGTCCTGGCGCGCCTTGCGGCCTCTAAGAGTTCTCACTGCCCCAGCATCGAACGGATCGCAGGCCAGGTGGTAGCCCCCGAGGCCCTTGATCGCGACCACCGCCCGACCGCGTAGTACCTGCGCCGTCCGGGAGATGGGATCTCCCGGCTTGGCGCGCAGCTCGTGGCCGAAGCGGTCGAGCAGCCGGACGCGCGGCCCGCAGACCGGGCAGGCGTTGGGCTGGGCGTGGAAGCGGCGGTCCGTGGGGTCTTCGTACTCCCGCCGGCACTCTGAACACATCTCGAAGGAGGACATCGTGGTAGTCGCCCGGTCGTAGGGGACGGAGCGGGTGATCGTGAACCGCGGGCCGCAGTTCGTGCAGTTGGTGAACGGGTAGCGGTAGCGCCGGTCGGCGGGATCGAGGAGCTCGGCGAGGCAGTAGTCGCAGGTGGTGACGTCAGGGGAGACGAGGGCCTGGCGCCGGTCCCCGGCCCGGCTCTCCTCTATCGTGAACTCCCTATCCCCGAGAGCCGCGAGCGGCCGCCAGAAGATGGACTCGACCGCGGCCAGGGGAGGAGCCTCCCCTTCTATCCCGCGGAGGAAGCGGTCCAGGTCCTCCGGCGCTCCCTCGGCCTCGATGAGTACGCCCGCGGCGTCGTTGCGGACGAGCCCCGAGAGCCCGTGGCGCCGCGCCAGGGCGTAGACGAAGGGCCTGAAGCCCACGCCCTGCACGATCCCGCGCACAGAGATTCCCCGTCGCTCGCGGGTCGGCGCCTTCACGTGGCGGTCGGTTCCCTCACCAGCGCCGCGCACAGCTCCCTGAGACGTTCGGTAGCCACCGCAACGCCTCGCTCGACCGGTTCGCTCAGGCCCATTCCGAGCTCGCACTCTTTGGGTTGGCAGCCGAGGATGTACACCCGGGGAGGCAAGACCTCGAGGGCGCGCGCCAGGGTCAATGCCTTCGAGGGCACCGTAAGGTGGGTATCGGCCAGAAACTCCTGCCGGCCCTCCTCCGTCAACTCCTCAGGGTCTGGGATCTCCACCTCGAGCAGGCAGACCGTGCCGGGCTCCTCCCCCCGGTCGGTGGCGTCGACGACGACGAGGGCCTCATAGCCGTCCATCAGCTCCTGGACCATCCTGATGCCGGCGATTCCGGACTCGAATACCTCGACCCCCTCAGGCACACCGGCCTCGGAGAACCGCTGGACGACCGCAATCCCGAAGCCGTCGTCCCCAAGTAGATCGTTGCCCACACCGGCCACCAGCACCCGGGTCGTCAAGCCGGCCCCACCTCTTCCACCTCTACCGCGATCTTGATCTCCCCATCCCCCACCGCGACCGGGAGCGCCGCGAGCTTGCCTTCCTCCTCGTCCTCTCGCTTGCCGGTCCGCACGTCGTAGCGGCAGCCGTGCCAGGGGCAGACGAGCGTCGAACCCTCCAACCTCCCCAGGTGTAACGTGAGGACGCTGCCAGGTGGACACCCGTTCCGGTAGGCGTAAACCTCCCCCTCCAGGCGCACCAGGAGCAGGGAGGTCCCCTCTGGCCGCAAGGCTCGTATCTCCCCCGGTTCGAGGTCCTCTAGATGGCCCACGGAGACCCATCGCGGGCGGCGCTTCGGCTTTCTCCCGAGCTGGATGGGCTTCTCGGGCGCAGGTGGAGGCGGCTCCTCTGCCACAAGCTCCTTGAAGCCCGGGAACCCTTCGCGCAGGGCCTCTTCGACCACCCGCTTGAGGGTGGTCGCGGTACCCGGACAGCCCTCGCAAGAGCCCGAGAGCCGCACCCGAACCCGCCCCTCCTCTACTCCCAAGACCTCCAACTTGCCCCCGTGGGACTTGAAGTAAGGGTAGACGCCCTCCAGCGCCTGCTCGACCTGCGTCCGCTCGTCGGCCTCCGGGAGGTCGTACATCTCGAGGAGGGTGCTTACCACGGGGTCCTGCGATACCCGCTCGGCGAGCCCGGGACCGCCGAGCTCAGTGACGACGTCAAGCAGCCGCCCCAGGGCCTGCCGGTGCAGGACGTCTATGCCCTCGAGGAGGGCGAAGACCTCCTCGCGCGTTTGCGCGTCCTCTATCCCCTCCATCCGTTCCAGGCCGGCCCCCAACCAGTCCAGCAGGTGCTGAAATTCGGGCGGGAGCACTGCTGAGGCCGGTTGCGCGACCTGCACTACGGGGATCTGTTTTTTTGAGGGAGACATCTAGCTACCCTTCGACAACCTCGGGGGCGCAGTGGAGGCAGGCGTCGCGCGGGACGCCCTTGCAGGTCGGGCATTCAGGCCCGCAGTCTCCATGTGCCGTGCCCTGGAGGCCCGAGAACTCGTCGGCGAAGCGCCGGCCGCCCTCCTTTACGCCGAGCTCGCTCAACCTGTAGCGCCCGCCGGACTCGTCGAGGTAGCCCTCCTCCGTCAGGATCTCGAGCTGCTCCCGCAGCAGGGTCCCGTCCACGACCAGGAAGCTTTGCAGCATCTGGGCGTCGGTCTCCTCTCCGAAGCCCTCGCCCCGCATCCAGTACATCGCCTGCAGGACGTCGTCCCGGCAGCGCAGGGCGGCCATCGGGTCGAAAGCCCGCTCGCCGTTCTCGCTCACCGCTTACGCACCTCCTTCCGGCCGTTACCGGAGTGATGGGCTCCAGAATGGACCTCGCGCTGGATCCACTCCACGGCCTGCTGAAGCCGCTCCTCGCCCACGGCGCTTAGCTCCGTGTTCCACTCCTTCTCCACCGGCTCCAGTTCCACCACCGAGGTATCGGCGGGGAGGGCGCCGAAGTGCTGGGCGACGATCAGGAGGTTCTCCAGGCTTATGACCCCGGCT
>JADDPU010000543.1 GCA_016781725.1 Rubrobacter sp.
CCGGGATGGTGCGGCTGCTGCCGCGGATGCTCGAGAAGCGTAAGGAGATACAGAAGAGGCGACGAGTCTCGGACGACTACGTACGGCGGCTCCTTAAAGAGTCCTCACGCCTGACGACCAAGAGCCAACTGCGGCGCGTCCGGGACCAGTTGCTCTTGCGCCTCGGGCGGTGAAGCTCTTGGCCATCATCGGTCCGGCCGCAGTACTTTGTCGGGCAGACCGGAACCAGTATCCCCGCCCCGCGGGCCGACTCTCGGCTTGCAAGGAGCCGAGCACGCTTTTGGGTCCTTCGCACCCGTAACATCTTGACCCGGCTCTCTTCCGAGTGTTGAATATCCCGAGCATGATACTAGAAGTGGATCAGACTTATGCCGGAGACCGATATTCACCTTCCGAATAGTCGCTTTCAGAATCATTCTTTGCCCGGCCTCGCGCTCGGCGGCGAGCCGCCGAGGGGGCATCCTCCGGCCGGCGGGCGTGAGCTTTGGGAGACGTCTGCCGTACCGCCTCGGGTCCAGGTAGGATCGTGAAGTTCTCGGTCGTCCTGGTCAACTACAACTCCTGGCCGTACACCCTGCGGTGCATTGCCTCCCTGTACGGGATGAGATACGAGGACTTCGAGGTCGTGCTCGTGGACAACGACCAAGTGGCGGTGCCGGAGATCCCCTACCCCGTGCGTCTGATCCGCAACCCAGAGAACGTGGGCTTCGCGAGGGCCTGTAACCAAGGCATGATCGCCTCAGACGGAGAGTACGTGGCGCTCATAAACAATGATACGCTCCTCGAGGGGGACTTTTTCGAGAGCCTGGAGAGGTTCTTCGACGAGAACCCGAGGGCCGGGGTGGCGGGAACAAGGGTAGTGGACGACGGAGGTAATCTACAGCTCACGGCCCGCAAGGAGCTGGGCTTCGCGTCGGGGGTTCTGGGCCGAACCTCCCTGCTGACCCGGCTCTTCCCTAAGAATCCGCTGGTGAGGCGTCTCTTTCCCGCGGCAGAGAAGCTAACCGGCCCGACGGTGGTTGACTGGGTCTCCGGGACGTGCATGATCGTCCGACGTCGAGCTTTAGAGGAGATCGGGCTGCTAGACGAGCGCTTCTTTATGTACTTCGAGGACGCCGACCTGTGTCGGCGGGTCCGAGAGGCGGGCTGGCTCGTTTACTACCTACCTCAGATCGAAGTCCTCCACCACAGTGCTGCGAGCACCTACGGTAAACCTCGGTACATCTGGTACCTACATAAGAGCGCCTTCCTCTACCACCGTAAGTATGGTCCCCACGGTCCTCTGGGGCTCTACAGCCTCCTAGTCCTCCTCGGGCTCTCGTGGAGGGCCATCGTAAAGCTTGGGGCCTTATTGATCGAGAAACATAAATAGAGCAGCGGCACCGCACGGCCGTGACCGGCCAAGAAGAGGCCCGCGCAAAGGCGGGAGCGACTACCAATGATGGGTCTCTGTGCCTTCCCGCAAGGCTCGACCGAGCCCTCACCGTTCAGCCGCCTTGTAGCGTGGCAGGGAATCTTCGGGCATCTTCCTCAGCGGCGGGGCCGCGCGGTCCTTATCGGAGAGGGTCGGCTCCTCCACAGGCCACTCGATACCGACATCCGGGTCGTCCCAGAGGACGGCGCCTTCGGTCTGCGCGTCGTAATAGTCGGTGCACTTGTAGGAGAAAAGGGCGACCTCGCTGGTGACGACGAAGCCGTGGGCGAAGTCCGGCGGGATCCAGAGCTGGCGCTTGTTCTCGGCCGAAAGGGTAGCCGCGGTCCATTTGCCGAAGGTCGGGGAGCCGACCCGAATGTCCACCGCCACGTCGAAGACCTCGCCCTGCAAGACCCAGACGAGCTTGCCCTGGGGTTGGGGGTTCTGGAAGTGGAGGCCGCGCAGCACGCCGTGGGTGGAGAAGGAGAGGTTGTCCT
>JADDPU010000329.1:0-2365 GCA_016781725.1 Rubrobacter sp.
CCATCTCCGCCGCGTCGTGCAGGGGGCCGCTCGGCAGCCGGTGCGAGCGCCCCGAGACCTCCGTGACGGCCTCCTCGGCGAGCCCGATGAGCCGGTCGTCGAACGGGATCGGCTCTATCCGCCACAGCCGCTCCCACTCGACGCCCACCCCCTCTTCATCGGCGATCCGCCCGCTCGCCTCCCTGGCCTTCGCGAGCATATCCGCGAGTACGTCCGGGTCGAGGGCGCGCTGGTCGAGGGACATCTCGCACCAGCCGTTGAACGCCGTGACGATCGCGGGGCTCACGTTCACGAACCCCGTCGTGGCGCGCACGTCGTCGCGGGATGCGGCGTCGTCCCTGAAGGCTATCGCCGAGCGGGCCGCCGCGATAAAGGCGTCCTTTCGCACGTCCATCGGGGTCGAGCCCGAGTGGGCGTGCTGGCCGGTGAAGCGGATGGCGTGGCGCTCGACGCCGAAGGTGCCGAGCACGACGCCGAGCGGCAGGTCCATCCTGTCGAGGACGGGCCCCTGCTCGATGTGCAGCTCCAGGTAGGCGACGGCGTTCTCCAGCTGCCTTCCGGCCTCGTTGACCCGGTCGAGGTCGACGCCGTGCTCCTCCAGGGCCGCGGGCAGGGAGACGCCGTCTTTGTCCTTGAGGTTTCGCACGTCGTCGGGCTTCAGGGCGCCGGAGGCGGCACCCGATCCGAAGAGGCTGCGGCCGAAGCGCGCCCCCTCCTCATCCGCCCAGTCCACGAGCCGCAGGGTAACGGGCCGCCGCTGGGGGGCTAGGACGCGCATCACCTCTAGGGCGGCGACGACGTTGAGGGCGCCGTCGAGCCAGCCACCATTCGGGACGGAGTCTATGTGGCCGCCGAGCAGGACTGCCTTCTCGGATTCGCCAGGGGCCGTCGCCCAGAGGTTGCCGGCCTCGTCGGTCTCCATCTGTAGGCCCTCGATCTCCTCCAGCTTCCCGCGAAGCCAGTCGCGGGCCTCTCTCCACTCGCCGGTCCACGCGACCCGGCGGGCCCCTTCGGGGCCGCCGGTAAGGTCGGCCAGCTCTTTGAGCTCCTCTACGGCGCGGCGGGCGTCCACCCCTTCGGTCTGCACTAGCCGACCTTCTCCGTGGCGCCGACCTCGGCGAGGGCCTCATCCATTATGTCCGCCGCCTCGTCGGCAGCCTCGCGGGTGATGGTCAGCGGCGGGGAGATGCGGATGGTGTTCGCCTTGAGGCCGCCCTTGCCGACGAGCAGGCCGCGGGCGCGGCACGCCTCGAGGAAGCGGTTGGCCGCCGCCGGGTCGGGCGTCAGGCCCTCCCCGGTGAGCTCCAGGGCGAGCATCAGGCCGCGCCCGCGCACCTCGGCGATGACCGAATGGTCCTCGGCCAGCCTCAGGAGGCGGTCCTTGAGGTGGGTGCCGACCTCGTGGGCGTTAGTCTGGAGGTCGTTGTCGAGGACGTACTGCACGTTCGCCAGAGCGCCGGCAGTCGAGATCGGGTTTCCGCCGAAGGTGGAGAGGTGGAGGTTCGGGGCTACGGACTCGACGATCTCGGCCCGGCCGACTACGGCGCCGATGGCCAGCCCGTTGCCGAGGCCCTTGGCCATCACGATCATGTCAGGCTCCACGTCGAAGGCCTCGATGCCCCAGAAGTGCTCCCCGGTGCGCCCGAAGCCGGTCTGGACCTCGTCCGAGATCAGGAGCACCTCGCGCTCGTCCAGGATCTCCTTGACCCGCTCGAAGTACCCGGGCGGCGCCTCGATAAAGCCCCCGACCCCCTGGATCGGCTCGGCTATGAACGCAGCGACGTTGCCGGTGGTCTCCTCCTCGATCACGGCGCGTACGTCGTCGGCGCACCGCAGGTTGCACCCGCCCCGATCCTGGCAGAACCCGCACCGCAATGGGTAGGGGTTCTGGGCGTAGGCGACGTCGAGGGCCGAGCGGCTCGTCGGGCTCCAGGTGCTCTGGCCCGTTATGCCCATCGTCATAAACGTGGAGCCGTGGTAGGAGGAGCGGAGCGCTATGATCTCGCTGGATCGGCGGTAGCGCGTCGCGAAGAGGAGCGCAGCCTCGTTCGCCTCCGAGCCGCTGCCGACGAAGAAGGCCTTCTTCTCGCCCGAGATCGGGGCGAGGTCTATGAGCTTCTCGGCCAGCTTGACCTGGTTCTCGATCAGGTAGAGCGTAGAGGTGTGAAGGATCTTGTCCGCCTGGCTCTTTATGGCCTCGGTTATCTCGGGCACGGCGTGGCCGCTGATGGTCGTGACGATCCCGCCGAAAAAGTCCAGGTACTCGTTGCCCTCGAAGTCCCAAACCCTGAAACCCTCGCCGCGCGCGAGCTCGATCGGCTTCTCGTAGTACTGCGGCATCCACGAGGGCAGAGCCGCCCTGTGC
>JADDPU010000329.1:2481-6910 GCA_016781725.1 Rubrobacter sp.
GAGCTTGGGGATCACGCGCTCACCATACGCTCTTATGAACTCCTCCTGGTTGCGCCCGACGTTGTGGAGGTAGACCTCGTCGAAGCCGAGGTCAACGTAGTGCTGGACGTGCTCGAGGTGCTCGTCGAGGTCGGCGCTCATGAGAACCCGGTTCTTGAAGTTCTCGACACCCACCTGCTTGGCCATCGCCGCGAAGTCCTCGGGGTTCCTTATGTCGGCCTTGGGGAAGGGCATCCCGCCGTTGGGCCACTCTTTTACGGCCTGCTCTTCGGCCTCCTCCTGGCTCCCGGCCCAGGAGACGTGGAGTTGGATCATGCGCGGCATCGTGGACGGGTCTTTGTCCGCCCGACGCGCGCCCTCCTCGAACTTCTCCATGAGCATCTTGATCTTCTCGTCGGCAGCACCCACGGTGATGATCCCATCACAGAACTCCCCGGTCCTGCGGCTCTGGATGGGGCCCGCGGTCGCGACGTAGATGGGCGGCGGCGTCTCGGGCATCGTGTAGAGCCTGGCGCTCTCGAGCCGGATGTGCTCCCCCCGGTACTTGACTACCTTCCCCGTGAACAGCTTGCGGATGACCTCTATCGACTCCATGAGGATGCGCAGGCGCGTGGGCGCCTCGGGCCAGTACTCGCCGACTATGTGCTCGTTGAGGGCCTCCCCGGCCCCGAGACCCAGCCAGAAGCGCCCCGGGTACATCGCCTCAAGGGTGGCCGCGGCCTGGGCGATTATCGCCGGGTGGTAGCGGAAGCCGGGCGGGGTCACCCCGGTCCCGAAGCGTAAGTTCGTCGTCGCCCCAAGAGCGCCCATCCAACTCCACACGAAGGCGCTCTGGCCCTGCTCGGGGGTCCAGGGATGGAAGTGGTCCGAGGCCATCACCGAGCCGAACCCCGACTCCTCCGCCGTCTTGCACCACCCGAGAAGCTCCGTCGGGTGGAATTGCTCGAACATCGCCGCGTATCCCACCGTGCCCGTGGTCTCCATGGTGCCTCCTCCGTAGCATCGCCGCCGCCTGGTGATTATATTGGAACAGACCCCGAAGCTAGCCGGAGACCGACCTCGCCGCCTCCGCGCTCTCCCCGGGAGCGGGCCGGGATCATCACCGGCTCCGAGTCCACTATCGACGGCGGGACGGAGAAGACGACCCGGGCCCGGAGGGCCGATGCGTGGCGTAACCCTCCCGTAACGCCCGCCTAGAAGTGGTCAGGCCCGAAGAGCCAGGGGTCTCCGACCGGGAAGAGCGCCTCCAGCAGCTCCAGGGCTCTCTCCGATACCGGCTCGACCAGCCCGTGCCGGGCGAGCCCTCGGGCCGGGAGGTACCCGGCGTAGAGCTGGGCGAGCTGGCGCACGTCGAGCGCGACCGTCTCTGAGGCCTCCGCGCCGCGGACTACCCCTTCGCCGCCCACGGTGTACCGGCCGGCGTTCTCTGGGATGACGTCGTCTGCCACCTCGAGGACGAGGGGCTCGTCCGCGGCGCGGTCGAGGAAGCCGAGGGCCGCCTCCACGTCGATGAGGCGCAGCATCTGGTCGGGTTTGATCTTGGCGTTCACGAAGGAGCTTTGCAGGTACGGGTGCAAAGGCTCTCCCCGCGAGGTCCAGTGCCCCACCCGAAAGGTCTCGGGGTCGAGGGCGCCCATAAAGGAGATGAGCGCCTCCCGCGCCCCGCGGGTGCCGGCTATGAGCTCCTCCACCTGCAGGCGCCGCGGCGGCTCCCGCCCCTCGCTCCAGCCGGACATCTTGTAGAGCAGGTAGCCTTCCACGACGCCCCCCTCGCCCTCGTAGACCGCCGCCTCGCAGTCCTTGTGGGCGATCGTCTGCCGCCAATGCGCCTCGCCCCGGCGGACGCACAAGGGATGGCTCGCCGCCTCCCTCTCGAGGAGCGACATCATCCGCGGCAAATCCTCTTCGCGGTAGGCCCTGAGGTGTCTCTGCTCGGGGCTGGTCGGTAGGTCGGTGGGCGCCAGGGTGTACTCGATCGCCTCGGTGACGAGCTCGTACCCGAAGGACCGGTAGTACGCGTGAGAGAAGGGCGACAGCAGAGACAGGGAGACCTCCCGCTCTCGCAGGTCGCGCAGCACGGCGCGCATAAGGTCGCCCGCGTAGCCCCGCCGCCGGTAGGCCGGATGCGCCATGACCGCCGCGATACCGCCCATCGGCCGCGGCTCGCCGTCCACGAAAGACTCAAGCGGCAGCGCCGTGGCGCTCGCCCGGACCTCCCCGTCGTCCTCGATGACGTGGACCTGCTCCGGGTCGAGACGGGGGTTCTTCTCCGGGAGGAAGTGTCCCTCCCAGTCCGAGACGCTCCCCCCGAAAGCCAACACCCCGAGACGCGTCAGCGCCTCCAGGTCCCCCTCGCGATACTCGCGTAGCTCCATCTTCCTCCGGCTCTCTCGTCCCCGCCCGGATTCTATCGGAAGATCGCGGCTAGGACCGCGCGCCTCTCTGCTTCTCTTTCTCCCCCGAGCGTTCGCCTTCGATGGAGTCGGCCACCCAGCGGCACCACTCGGCCGCCCCCATCTCGTAGGTGATG
Source organism: Rubrobacter sp. (assembly GCA_016781725.1). Taxonomy (GTDB): domain Bacteria; phylum Actinomycetota; class Rubrobacteria; order Rubrobacterales; family Rubrobacteraceae; genus Rubrobacter_D. Next base: position 5,012 of record JADDPU010000329.1, read on the forward strand.
CCGCGCCGCAGCGTCGCGTAGGTGGCGAACCGGTGGCTCTCCGGGTTGGCCAAATCCTCGCCCCACTCGCCCTCCATCCAGGCCCGAAGCTCCTCGTAGTGCGCGAGCTGCTCCCCGTGGCGCGACTCCTCCCCACGAAACATACGCGCGGCCTCCTCCTGGTCGGCGAGCCAGACCGAGTACGCCTTCAGCACCAGCTCATCCCGGGTCGGCTTGGGTACCGGTGGCTGGACAGCCCACTCCCTCAAAGCCTCCAACCCCTCGGCCGTGATCCCGTAGACCTTCTTGTCCGGGCGCTCTTGCTGCTCGACCACGCTGTGCGTCACGTAGCCGCCCTCCTCCAGCCGGGCCAACTCAGGGTAGATCTGGCTGTGCCTGGCGCTCCAGAAGTACCCGACCCTCCCCTTCATCCTCTGCGTCAGATCGTACCCGCTGAGATCCTCCCGAGAGAGCAAACCCAAGATAGCGTACCCAAGCGTCGTCATGATCCTCCAAAAAATTGTTATGTCACTCTTGACATAGACTCCATCAGGCTCTAGAGTACCATATGTCAGAACTGACATAAAGGATCGATGAGGAGGCGGGCGATGTGTGGCAGGTCGTTGGTGAGGCATAGGGCGGGGTTCGTCGGGGGGCTGCGCCATGGGAGGGGCGACTTTTTCGGGTTGGACGTGCGGAAGATGAGCCCTGGGGCGCGGGTTGCGGCGGCGCTCTCGGTGTTGGCCCCGGTGGGGCTCTCCGGGGTCTTTCTGGTCGTGTTCGTTCCGGGTTTGTGGTGGATCTTCACCACCTATTTCTGGATCGCCTTCCCGGCTGTCGGGTTGTTGACGAGTGGGATCGCGGGTCTGGCCGGGGGGCGGCCGGTCCGGGTCTCCGAGGAGGAGAAGGAGCGGGAGTTGCTCGGGGTTCTCGATAGAAGTGGCGAGGCTACGGCCGCCGCGGTGGCGGTGGGGACCTCCATGACGGTGGACGAGGCCGACCGGAGGCTCAGGGCGCTGGCCGAGGGGGGTCATCTCGAGGTCCGGGTGCGTGGCGGCGCCATCTCCTACGCGTTGTGGGATTCTGAGGAGCGTCGCATCGAGGGGGTAAGATGAGCGCGGGGGCGGGTCTTGCGGCGCGGGGCGGTTACAGGCGGTGGTTGCTCATCTTCGCCTCGGCGGCGGTCCTCTTCGGCTCAATGCACCACGCGGACCATGTTATAAGGGGCAACCACTCGGGCTGGCCGTTTCAGGCCGAGGTCACGCCGTTCACGTTCAGCTTGCTGATCTACGCCCTGATCCTGCCCGGCATCTACCTGACGGCCAGGGGGAGATCCATAGCCGGTTACCACCTGTTCGTAGCCTTCGTCGGGCTGGCGCTCCTCGGTTTCGTCCACTTCGTGCCGGTCGGAGATTACGAGGCGCCGATAGAGGATATCTACGGGGTCTACGAGAGCCCGCTCGCCGGGACGCTCGCGCTCGCGATACTGGCCGGGCTCGTAGGCAGCGTGGCGGCGCTCGCGATAGTCGCCCTCGGTGCGGTCCGGGCGGGGTCTCGGGCCAAAAAAGGAGGCTGAACGATGCTCTCCAGGACTGTGAGGTTCGCGAGCCTCGTGCTGGCGGGAGAGTTCGCGGGGCTGAGGGAGCGCTGGGACCGGCTGCACGCTTTGCGCGTCGCGTTGAACGTGGTGGGGCTTGGGTTTTTGATCTCCGGAGCGCTGGCTGAGCACCGGCGATGACGGCGCCCCACGGCCTCCGGTAGCGAGAGAGGAGCAGATGAGAGGACGAAGAGCGGCGAAGGCGGGACGTTAGAGCGTTGGTAGTCGAGCAGGAACACAAGGAGGCATAGGCCCGTGGCGCAGATAGTCAACGGCAGGTATACGGCGCGGGTGGACGAGCCGTTCGTCGTGTTCATGATAGG
>JADDPU010000281.1:0-3821 GCA_016781725.1 Rubrobacter sp.
TTCACGTAATCCTTGTGGGTTAGGCGCTTAGAGGTTGGTGTGAACCCGCTAAGAGAGGCCTGGGCCCAGAGCCGAGCGGCGTTCGGGTTGTGGTCGGTGGTGCCAGGCTCTTTCGGGGTCGAGGTCCTAGCCAGGACCGGCGCGGACTACGTGTGCGTGGACCAGCAGCACGGGGTTATCGGCTACGACGCGATGGTGCCCATGCTGCAGGCGATAGAAGCCGGCGGGGCCGCCCCGATAACGCGGGTCCTCTCCGGTGATCCCTACGAGATCATGAAGTCCCTCGACGCCGGGGCGCGGGGCGTCATCGTGCCCCTCGTGAACAGCGCCGCCGACGCCGAGCGCTCCGTGGCCGCCTGCCGTTACCCGCCGCGGGGAACCCGCTCCTACGGCCCCACCCGCGCCTCCGGCGTCATAGGATCGAGCGATCCCGAGGTCCTCGACGCCGAGGCGCTGTGCCTCGTCATGGTCGAGACGCGCGAGGCCCTGGAGAGGGTTGAGGAGATCGCCGCGACGCCGGGCCTCGACGGCATCTACATCGGTCCCACGGACCTCGCGCTCTCCCTCGGGCTCTCTCCAACCCTCGAAATACGCGAAGACGAGCACGTCCGGGCCATCGAGCGCGTGAGGGAAGCCTGCGCCAGAAACGGCATAGCCGCCGGCATACATTCCCCTTCGGGGGAGTGGGCCAGAAGGCACGCCGACGCCGGGTTCGACATGGTCACCGTGGCGACGGACGCGTCCTTGCTGAGGGGTGCTGCCCTCGCGGAGTTGGCCGTGGTTCGCGGCGAGCGCGCCGAAACCGAAGAAGGTAAAGGCTACTCCTAGAAGCGCGGAGTGGCAAACGGGCCATCCCCGGAAAGTGCTCGGGTTGCCCTAGTCGAGCAACCCGAGAAAGAAAGCTATCGTCATCAGGACGATGAAGATCACCGTGAACGCGAGGAAGCGCAGCCAGCAACCTTTTAGCACCCTGGCTGCGCTCCCCCGTTAGCGGCTCTCGCCGACCGCGGCTATAACCTATCCTCCTCCTCCGAAGACGTTGGTCGCGAGCTGGTAGTACACCAGGTAGACCGAGAGGCCCGCGAAGATGAGGAAGGTTATCCACATCATCACCAGCCGCCAGCCCTTGAGCTTGATGGGATCCGGCAGGGCCCGGGTATTCATCCAGATGAGCATCCCCGAGTAGAAGAACATCACGACCCCGCCGCCCGACGCGGCGATGATCAGGAGCACGAGCGGCGCTTCGAGGCCGGCCACGAGGATCAGCGAGCCCGCGATGGCGATAACCCACGCGAGCGCGAAGTAGATCCGGCTCTCGGTTATCGTCTCGCTGTCGGGGAAGAAGCTGACCTTCAGCTCGGAGGCGCTGAGCCTGCTGACGTAGTCCATGATGCCTATGCTGGTCGAGAAGAGGACCACCATGCCGGCAAAGAGGAAGAAGATCCTGAACCAGTCCCCTATCTGGTTGCCGAGAACCGCGGCCTCTTTGTCGATAAACGTGGTGTCCGCCTCGACGCCGCCGACCCCGCCGCCCACGGTCGACCAGACGAGCACCGAGAGCATGATGAGCGTAAGGAGACCGAGGACGAAGAAGGTGATGAAGTGCTCCCGGTTGGCCACCTTCCACCAGGTCCTCCAGCGGCGCATGTTCTCCTCGTTTAACGGGAAGGTGTACCCGAGGGACGGGGCGGCCACCTCCTCACCGGTGATCGGGGAGACGATCTTGGGCATGCGCCCTCCCATCCCCAGACCTTTGTCGCGGATGTAGTTGCTCTGGGTCAGGTTGCTGGCCCCGCCGGCGCCCGCGAAGGCTATGGCGCCCAGGAACGTCGCGGCCCCGAGCGTCGCGATGGCCCCGGGTAGCCCCGGGATGCTCCCGGGGGCCTGCGTGACGACGCTCGCCCAGGCCCCTAGCTTGGTGGCGACGAACACACCGACTACGAGGAAGAGCATGATGATGCCCACGAGCACCATCTGGATCTTCTCCAGCGCCTGGTAGACGACCGGGGAGAGCGTCAGCGCGAGCGCCGTGGCGACGAGGACTATGGAGGCGACGATGGGGATGGCCCCCTCGCCGATGAGACCCATGTAGTTGATCATCGTGGCCCCGCCGGACGCCCACCCAGGGAAGGCGTTTGGCAAGATGGCACCTAGTACGAAGATGATGCCCCACGGCTTCCAGTAGCGGGTGAAGCCCGTGACCGCCGTCTCGCCGGTCGCCAGGGTGTAGCGCTCGATCTCCATGTTCAGGACGTACTGCATAAAGAACCCGAACGCCGCGAGCCACAGGAACGCTATCCCTATCTGCGTGGTGATGTACGGCCAGATTATGAACTCGCCGGACCCGAGCGCCGTCGCGAGGATAACCACGCTCGCGCCCAGGAGCTTTCGCACCGGTATCGGCTCCGGCAGGTCCCGGGACCCTATTGCAGGCAGGACCTTGGACGGGATGTTCCAGCCCTCCTGTTGGTCCCCGGCGGGACCATGTGCCGTGTCCCGTCCGGCGTCCGATGTCGCCCGGTTCGTTGCGGCGTCAGGGTCCGTAAGGTGGTGGCCCTCGGGGTCGGTCCTGTTGGTGTCCGTCCCTTCCCGCTCTCCGCCTACGTCCCCAACACCTCGCTGCGCGCCCTCGCCGGCCCGCGTCCCACCGTCCGGACCGTCACCGCTCATGCGGACCGCGTCCGGGTCGTTCCCCTGCGCCCTGGCCTCATCCGGCTCTAAGGGTCTGTCGGAGCCCGTATCTCTCCCTCTCCCCACGTACCTACCTCCTCGCTAGAAAGCCTCGCAGAACGTGTGCCCGCATTCTTGACCGAGCGCGTTGTTGAGGCCGCGGCCTGCCTGCTTACTCGTGGTCTCGGCTATGCGTGGACCCTCCTCCTTTATCCCCTGCGATTCCCTACCACATGTTATTGAAGCGCCTTGCTCGTGTCAATCGCCGGGGTGGACCCTACCTGCTGGCCCGGGGAAGTGCTATTTTTATCCTGTACCGGGCTTGTGGTTCTTTGCGGGTGCGCGTCGCTGAGGGAGGCAGCTTGGCGGAGGTCGGGGGAGAAGGGAAGCGCGGGTTGGGTAGACTGCGCGGTAAGTCGGCGGTCGTGACGGGGGCCGCGAAGGGCATAGGCCGCGCGACCGCCGAATTGTTCGCCAGGGAGGGCGCGAGGCTCGTCGTCAACGACGTGGACGGGGAGGGGCTCGAAGGTCTGCGGGAGCGGTTGGCCGAGCCGGGGGCGGAGGTCGAGGCCGTCGTCGGCGACGTCTCGGTGGTCGAGGACGCGCGGCGCATCATCGATGCGGCCGTCGGCAAGTTCGGGCGGATAGACGTCCTGGTGGCCAACGCGGGCGTCATCCCGCTCAACAACATCGTGGACGCCACGCCCGAGGACTGGGAGCGCGTCATGGCGATAGACGGGCGGGGGATGTTCCTGACCTGCAAGTACGCCGTCGAGGCGATGCTCGAACAGGCGGAACCCGGCGGCTCGATAGTCTGTCTCTCGTCCATCTCGGGTGTGGCCGGGCAGGCGCAGCAGTCCACGTACGGGCCGGCGAAATTCGTGGCTTCCGGTATCACCAAGCACCTCGCCGTCGAGTGGGCCGACCGCGGCATCCGCGTCAACGCCGTCGCCCCCGGCACGATAGCGACCGAGGCAGTCGCGGGGCTGCCGGAGGAGTACAAAGCCCCGATGAAGGAGGCCCACCCCATGGGCAGGCTCGGCGAGCCTTCCGAGGTCGCCAACGCGATCCTGTTCCTCGCCTCAGACGAAGCGTCGTTCGTGACCGGCGCCATACTACCCGTGGACGGAGGCTACCTCGCGCAGTAGGAG
>JADDPU010000281.1:3934-16735 GCA_016781725.1 Rubrobacter sp.
CGGCTGACCGCCGCGCTGGGCGACGAGGTAGTCGCCGTCCACCACGTCGGCAGCACCGCCATACCTGGGATAAGCGCCAAGCCGATCATCGACATCCTGCTCGAGGTGCGCAAGGTCGAGAGGCTGGATGATCTTGGCCCGGAGATGAGCGGGCTCGGCTACGAGGCCAAAGGCGAGTTCGGCCTGCCCGGAAGGCGCTTCTTCGTCAAGCACGCGGGCGAGCTCCGGACGCACCAGATCCACGCCTACACGACCGGCAACCCCGAGCTGGAGCGGCACCTGGCCTTCAGGGACTACATGATCTCCCACCCCGAAGACGCGGAGGCCTACGGCCGGTTGAAGGAAGAGCTGGCGAGGAGATTTTCAACGGACATAGAAGGCTACATGGACGGCAAGGACGCCTTTATCAAGGAGATGGAGAGAAGAGCCCTGGCCTGGAGCCGTGCCCGAAGGTGATCTATACCCGCCCGACTCTCATCAGGCGATGCGCGTAGCAGTAATCGCCGACGACCTCACCGGCGCCGCCGACACCGGCGTCCAGCTAGTCCGCGCCGGCTACCGGACCGCCGTGATCTTCCACGGGGAGGAGATACCAGCCGCCGGCTTCGACGCCGTCTCCCTCGACACCGACTCCCGGACGAGGCCGGCCGGCTTCGCCGCCAAACGGGTAGTCGAGGCCGCGCAAGCCGCCCGCGACGCCCGCGTCGTCTACAAGAAGCTCGACTCTACCCTCCGGGGCAACGTCGCCGCGGAGCTCTCGGCTGCCCTGGGCGCGACCGGCCGCACACACCTCGTCGTCGCGCCCGCCTTCCCCGCCGCCGGGCGCACCACGGTGGGCGGCGTGCAACTGGTCCGCGGCGTCCCCGTCCACGAGACCGAGGTGCGGAACGACCTCCGCACGCCAGTCCGCGAGGGCCACATCCCGACGCTGCTACGAGGGTCCTTCCCCTCCGTCGCCACCCTCGGCGTCGAGGACCTCGCCGACCCGGAGAAGGTCAGACGGACCCTGGAGGAGGCGGGGTGCGTGATCGCCGACGCGGAGCGCGACGCGGACCTCGAGGCGCTCGTGCGGGCGTTGCCTGACCCGTCCGCCGCGTTGTGGGCGGGCTCGGCGGGGCTCGCGCTCGCGCTCGGTGGGGTCTACCCGGGGCCCCGGTCCGGAGAGGTGTTATCTGTGCCCCCGCCGGTTCGCCGGGTGCTGGTAGTGATCGGGAGCCTCAGCGGGGTCTCGCGGGAGCAGCTGCGACGGCTGGTCGAGGAGTACGGGGAGGTGGCGGTGCCCGTCCACGCCGACCGCCGCGGCGCGGTGGAGGAGGCGGCGGAGATCGCGGGCGGCGTGCTCTCTAGGGGTGCGTGCGCGGTCGTTCACTCACCGGGGAGGCGGGGCGGGGGACCGGTGATCAGGTCGCTGGCCGAGGTCGCGGCCCGGCTCTCCGGTCGGGGGCTCTTCGACGCGCTGGTGATGACGGGGGGTTCCACGGCGGTCCGGGTGGCGCTCGGGCTCGGCGCATCGGGCATCCGGCTCGGGGGGGAGGTGGAGGCCGGCGTCCCCTGGGGGACCCTGATCGGCCCCGACCCTTACAGGGTAGTCACCAAGGCCGGGGGCTTCGGCGGACCGGATACACTGGTGGGAGTAGTGAGATCGCTCGTCGAGAGCGGGGAGGAGCAGGAGCCATGACGCCACCCCTCGTAGCCGTCACGATGGGAGACCCGGCCGGCATCGGGCCCGAGATAATCGCCCGCGCCTTCGCCGACCCCGACTTCCGGCGCGAGAACCGCGCCCTCGTAGTCGGCGACGCTGGGATCCTGGAGCGGGCTATAAGGCTGCTCGGGTTGCCACTGCAGGCGAACCCCGTAGCCGAGCCCGAGGACGCGGGGTTCGAGCCCGGCACGGTCGACGTTCTCACGGAGACAGATCTCCCGGAAGACCTGCCTTTCGGTGAGCTGGACCCCCGCGCCGGCGACGCCGCCTTCCGCTACGTCGAGAGGGCGACCGAGCTCGCGGGCGCCGGCCGCGTTGCCGCCATAGCTACAGCTCCCCTCAACAAAGAGGCCATGCACCTCGCGGGGCACAAATATCCGGGGCACACCGAGATCCTGGCCGACCTCACGGGCACCAAGGACTACGCGATGATGCTCGTCACCGACGAGCTTAAGGTCATCCACGTCTCGACCCACGTCTCGCTGCGCGAGGCCATAGAGCGGGCCAGGCCCGAGCGCGAGCTTGCGGTCATCCGCCTCGCCGAAGAATCCTTGAGAAAGCTCGGCTACGAGAGGCCCAGGATCGCCGTCGCAGGCCTCAACCCCCACGCGGGGGAGAACGGGCTCTTCGGGACCGAGGACGCCGAACAGATAGCCCCGGCCGTGGCCGCCGCCGTGGAGGAGGGGATGGACGCGACGGGCCCCTGGCCCCCCGACACGGTCCTGATGCGCGCGCGGCGCGGCGAGTTCGACGTCGTCGTGGTCCAGTACCACGACCAGGGGCACATCCCGGTAAAGCTCATGGGCTTCGACACCGGCGTGAACGTTACGGTCGGCCTGCCGTTCTTCCGGACCAGCGTGGACCACGGCACCGCCTTCGACATCGCCGGCACGGGCAAGGCGGACCCGGCGAGCCTCCGGGCGGCCCTCGACCTCGCCCGCACCCTGGCGGGGGCGGAAGAGAGGAGCTAGAGGGTGACGCCGAAGGCGACCACCTGGAACCACGGCCACGCCGAGGCGAACGGCATAAGGGTGCACTACGTCAGGGAAGGGTCGGGGAGGCCGCTGGTGCTGCTGCACGGCTGGCCCGAGTTCTGGTTTACGTGGCGCAAGAACATACCGGCGCTCGCGGAGCGCTTCGACGTGGTCGCCCCCGACCTGCGGGGGTTCGGGGGTTCGGACAAGCCGGGTCTGCCGGAGCCACCCGGCAGGTTACTCGACGAGCTGGTCGAGGACTTGCGCGGCCTCGCCGACGCTCTTGGCATCGAGAGGTTCGGCCTCGTGAGCCACGACGTGGGCTCCTTCGTGGCCCAGAGGTTCGCGGCGCGGTACCCGGATCGGGTGCTCGGGCTGTTCTTCTTCAACTGCGTTTATCCGGGTATCGGACGCCGCTGGCTCGAGCCGGAGAGCGTGGGGGAGATCTGGTACCAGTCGTTCCACCGGCAGCCGTGGGCCGCCGACCTCGTCGGATCGAGCCGCGAGGCGTGCGCGATCTACCTCAAGCACTTCCTCGACCACTGGGCGGCCGAGCCCGGCGTCTTCGACGAGGACTTCGAGGCCTGGGTGGACAACTTTATGCAGCCGGGGAACCTGCAAGGGGGCTTCGACTGGTACGAAGGGATCGGGGAGGCCAGGATGAAGATGATGCGCGAGGGGGCGCCCGACCTCCCGAAGCTAGAGCCTCCCGCGTACTTCCTGTGGGGGGAGAGCGACCCCATCCTGAAGGTGCGGTGGGCCGACCGGCTCGGAGACTACTTCGCCAACTTCGAGTTCGAGCGCGCCTCCGGTGCCGGGCACTTCGTCCACTACGAGAAGCCGGAGCTCGCAAACGGGCGGATCACGCGTTTCTTCTCGGGGTTGTAAAGTATATGGCGTAAGAGAGCGAGAGGAGTCGACGGTGGCGTTCCCGAAGGTGGTTCAGGTCAGGCAGAGGTTCCCGAGGCCGCGCGTCGAGAGCGTCGGGGCGGCCCTGCGGGAGCAACTAGGGCGCGAGGAGATAGCCGGCGCCATCAGGCCAGGCATGAGCGTCGCGCTCACCGCGGGGAGCAGGGGGATAGCGGAGATACACGAGATCCTGCGCTCCATCGTCGCCACCCTCAAGGAGATGGGGGCCGAGCCCTTTATAGTGCCGGCGATGGGGAGCCACGGCGGGGCGACTGCCGAGGGGCAGGTCGAGATCCTCGAGTCTTTGGGCGTAACGGAGGAATTTTGCGGCGCCCCGATCCGGTCCTCCATGGAGGTCGTCGAGCTCGGGGAGACGGAGCGCGGGGTGCCCGTGTACATGGACAGGATCGCCTCGGAGGCGGACGGGGTGGTGCTGGTCAACCGCATCAAGGCTCACACGGACTTCCGCTCCACCGTCGAGAGCGGCCTCCTGAAGATGGCCTCCATCGGTCTCGGCAAGCACAAGCAGGCGCTGGCCCTGCACGGCTACGGGGTGCGGGGCATCCGCGATTTCATGGCCGAGGTGGGCGAGAAGGTGCTCGAATCTGGCCACATCCTCTTCGGCGTCGGGGTCGTCGAGAACGCCTACGACGAGCCGGCGATAATAGAGGCGATACCGCCCCGGGAGATCCCCCGGCGCGAGGCGGAGCTGCTCGCCGGGTACATGGAGATGATGCCGAGCCTCCCGGTCTCGGACGTGGACATACTCTACGTGGACGCTCTGGGCAAGAACTACTCGGGGACGGGGATGGACACCAACGTGATCGGCCGCTTCCGCATCCTCGGGGTGGAGGAGCCGGAGTCGCCGCGGGTGAAATACATCATAGTCGGGGACATCAGCCGCGAGTCGCACGGCAACGCCCTCGGGATGGGGCTGGCGGACCTGACGACGCGGCGGCTGGCCGAGCAGATCGACCGCAAGGCGATGAACGCCAACGTCGTAACCAGCACCTTCCTAGAGCGGGCGAAGGTCCCTATGGTCCTCGAAGACGATCGCGAGGCGCTCGAGACCGCGATTCGTTGCAACTGGGGGGTCCCACCGGAGGAGACGCGCTTCGTGCGCATCCCCAACACGCTGCACCTGGAGTACCTCTACGTCTCCGAGAACCTCGTCGACGAGGTCCTGAGAAACGCCGACGCCGAGGTCGTGGGCGACCCGGAGGAGCTGCGCTTCGACGCCGACGGGTACCTCGAGGCTTTCTAGCTTAGCGATGGACCCGAACGCTCTCTCCGCGGCGCGCGTGGTGGACCTCTCCCTGACCGTCTCCGAGCGGCTGCCGGGGACGTGGCCCGGGCACATGACCTACGCCCACCACAACTGGAACTGGTTCGCCGAGGCCGAGGGCCCGACCGGGGTGACCCGCAGCGCCGCCCCCTACCAGACCAACTTCGTGGTCATGGACGAGCACTGCGGCACCCACTTCGACGCCCCTACCCACTTCGTCCCGCCCGAAGGCTCGGGTCTACCCCTCGCAGGTCCCCTCGGCGCCCAGAGCGGCGACAGGGTTCCTCTGGGGGACCTGATGGGACCGGCGGCCGTCGTGGACGTGCGGCCCCTCGCCGAAGGGGGAGAGCCGGGCGTGAGCCCGTTTATCCGGCCCGACCACGTCCGGGTGTGGGAGAGAGAGCACGGGGCCGTGAGAGAGGGGGAGGTCGTGCTCTTCAGGACCGGCTGGGACCGCTACTACGTAGAGGGCGAGGAGGGCGAGAGGTACATGCACGGCCCGCTCGTGACCGGCGAGTTCCCGGGCTGGCCTGCCCCCTCGCCCGAGACGGTCGTATACCTCGACGAGCGCGGCGTGAAGACCGTCGGGATCGACGCCCCGAGCATCGGGAGCGCCCACGACCCCGTTCCCGTGCATCAGGAGGGTCTGGGACGCGGGATGCGCTACGTCGAGATCCTGACGAACCTCGGGGAGCTGCCGGTGCGCGGGGCCTTTTTCGTGTTCTTGCCGGTGAAGATAGCGCGCTCCTCAGGCGGACCTGGCCGGGCGGTGGCGCTGGTACCGGGATAAGGGGTGAGCCTGGGAGGTGAGGCGGGCGAGCCCGGCGCGAACCGGGGTCCGGAGGACGCGATCGAGCGGATGCGGGGTTGAGCGCTCCTCCGGGCTACTAGCAGGCGGCCCCTCCGGGGTGGCCCCGTTCGGCGGCGTAGAATACCCCGGAGAGGTTTCCGTCACGGAAGAGGTGTGAGGTGCAACTTTTCGAGAGACTAATCGAGTATTCGGAGGCCGAGCGGCTGGTCCTCCAGAGCACGCCGCGGTTGCCGGTAGAGGAGATGCCGCTCGGGGAGGCCCTCGGGCTCGCGCTGGCGCGGGACCTCGAGGCCACTACCGACTCGCCGCCCTTCGACAACTCGGCGGTGGACGGGTTCGCGATCCGGAGCGCCGACGCCGCGGTCGGACGGGTCTTTCCCGTGGTGGACGAGGCGCCGGCAGGACGGCCTGCCCGTAAGAGCGTAGGGGAGGGCGAGGCCGTCAAGATATTCACCGGCGGCGTCATCCCCGACGGGGCCGACGCGGTGGTCATGGTCGAGAACACCTCCGGCTGGGGCGAGAGCTTCGAGCTGGGGAAGGTGCCTTCCCCTGGCAACAATATTCGTCTGGCCGGGGAAGATACGCGCAGGGGAGAGGTGATCCTGCGCGAAGGGACGGAAGTCGGGGCGCCCGGGATAGCCCTGGCCGCAACGCAGGGCTACGGCGCGCTGCCGGTCTACCGCAGGCCAAAGGTCGTCGTGCTCTCGACCGGGACCGAGCTCGTGGAGCCCGGAACGCGGGGGCTCTCGCCGGGTGAGATCTTCGACTCCAACTCCTACGCCATCGTCGCCGCCGCTACCGAGGCCGGCGCCGAGGCCCGCCGCCTCTACGCGGCCTCCGACGAGGCGAGCGCTCTGCGCTCCGCCATAGAAGAGGCCCTGGAGACGGCGGACGTGGTCGTGACGAGCGGCGGGGTCTCCGTGGGCGAGAAGGACCTGGTCAAGAGCACGATGCTCGACCTCGGCGTGGAGCAGGTCTTCTGGGGCGTCAAGTTCAAGCCGGGCAAGCCCCTCTTCTACGGCACGCGGGGCGAGACGCGCCTCTTCGGGCTCCCCGGCAACCCGGTCTCCGCGATGGTCTGCTTCGACCTCTTCGTCAGGCCCGCTCTGATGGAGATGATGGGCCGCAGGGACCGGCGCAGGCCGCGCATAGCCGTCTATTTCGAGCGGGACATCGTCAACAAGTTCGGGCGACTGCACGCCATGAGGGTGAGCCTCACCAGGACGGAGAGAGGCTGGCTGGCCGAGTCCGTCGGCGCCCAAGGCTCGGGGCTCGTAAGCTCGCTCACCAAGGCCGACGCCCTGGCCCTCATAGGCCCCGCCGCCGAAGGCATATCGGCCGGGGAGCCCGTCGAAGCGATAGTGCTGCGCGACGAGAAGCTGTTCTGAGGCTACAGGTTTCAGGAAGTTACCGGAGGGTCCGCAAAGCCAACGGGGCCTCCACCGCAGCCCCGAGTATCACCTACGTCATGCGCTGCCGACGCCGGCCGACCAAGGAAAAACTGACGGCTGATACCTGAAACCTGATGCCTCTTTCACCGTTGGAAGCAGACCGCCGGTGGTAAAATAAGATCCCAATGTTTGAGTCTGGTCTCGAGGACAACGTCTTCCGCAGGCGGTTGATGAAGGAGGTGGCGCCGGGGGTCCCGGTGCACTTCTCGTTCTACTCTCCTTCCGTGAAGGTTCAGGTTATGTACCCGGCCGAGCACTTGCCGGGGGCGAACGGCCGCTACATAGGGGACGCCGTGACCATCGAGTTCGTACCGGAGGACGCGTCGGCCGTCGAGCGGGTGCGGGAGTACGTCTGGCACTGGGAGAACCACAACGCCTTCACGGCGGTGCGCAAGATCAACCACCTCAGGCGCGGCGTCTGCCCGACGAGCGTGCAGGGGATGCTCGAGCTCGTGCGCGGCGTGGACCGGCGGGCCGCCTCGAAGGTCGCCGAGGCGGCTGACGCCGAAGAGCTGCTGGCCCTCGTGGACGAGGGGGACATCAAGACGTTGGGGCGGTTGCCGGGCATGGGCGAGAAGCGGGCCCGCGCCGTCGTCGAGTTCTACGAGAACGAGAGGAGCGAGAGGCGCTTTCTCTACGCAGCCAACCGCAACGACCGCTTCCGGGGCCAGCCGGTCGTCACGGAGCTCGACCTCGGACGGGACCTCGAGGATCAGGTTTGGGACCACGCAGGGCGGGCGCGGCGGCTAGGGGACCCGGATCCGCTCGGGCCGAACGAGCCGCCGGGCCACACTACCGTCCGCAACGCCAACCTTCTGCACCCGCTCCCGATGACGCCCTCGCTCATGAGCCGCGGCGTCTACTACCAGGAGCAGATCGAGCACTTCGCCGACACGCTGAGGCGCGTCCTCGTCGAGGGCGAGAGGCTCGCCGGGGTCGAGGCCTTGCGCATCCAGCGCGGCAAGATCTTCCACACCACGAAGATGCCGGGCGTGGGCATGAAGACGCGCGCGAGGGTCCTGGCTAGCGGTTTGCTCGACACCGAGTACACCTACGAGAACCTCGTCGTCATCCCCGGCATCACGGAGGCGCAGGCCCTGACCATCGCCGAGGCGGCGCGGGCCGCGCGGACGGAGGTCCGTGTCGTCTAGCCTCTACGGCTTCGTAAAGGATCGCGAGCCGGTAAGCCCGGAGGAGGTCGCCTCCGAGTTTCTCGCCCTGGCCCGCTCGAACGGTGACTCTCGCGCGATCGTGGAGGACCTCGTCGGCGACGACCCGCGGTTCGCCTGGGAAGAGGAGGTCCTTCGGACCGTCGACCCCGCCTCGCTCGCCCTGGAGGAGGCCCCCTACGTCGTCTTCGACGTGGAGACGACGGGACCTGCGGCGGGGAAGGGGGGCGCCATCACGGAGTTCGGCGCCCTGAAGCTAGTGCGCGGGGAGGTCGTGGAGGAGTTCTCGACGCTCGTCAACCCGGGGCGGCCCATAGACCCTTTCGTCGTGCGCCTCACCGGCATAACCGACCGCATGGTCTCGGGCGCCCCTTACGTCTCGGAGGTGATGCCGCGCTTCGAGAGGTTCGTCGAGGGCTCGGTGCTCGTCGGGCACAACGTCCACTTCGACTGCTCGTTCGTGACGGCAGCCCGGGGCGGGGCGGCCCTCCCCAACCCGGTTCTCGACACCCTGAAGCTCTCGCGGTGTTTGGTGCCGGGCCTCGGGCGCTACCGCCTCAGCTCGCTCGTCGGGCACTTCGGGGTGCGCCAGGCGCCTAACCACCGCGCCCTCTCAGACGCGGCCGCCACGGCAGGGGTCTTCTTGAGGCTGCTTAAGCTCCTGAGGTCCGCGGGTATCAAGAGCGTCGGGGAGGCGGCGACGCTCAAAGGCGGCAGGGGCCGCATCAAGCCCCAGAAGCAGCACCTCGCCTCTGGAGTCCCCACGACACCGGGCGTCTACTACTTCGTGGACAAGCACGGCACCGTTCTCTACGTCGGCAAGGCGAAGGACCTCAAGGCGCGGGTCAGGACCTACTTCAACGGGGGGGATGGGCGGCGCAAGATCGGCCGCCTGGTCGAGGAGGTCGCCGAGGTGCGCGTGAGGGAGACCGAGAGCGAGCTGCACGCCCTGATCCTCGAGGCCAGGGAGATAAAGCGTCTGCTGCCACGCTACAACTCCGCGGGCCGCGACGACAGGGCTAGCTGGTTTATACGGCTCGACACCAACGAGCCTTACCCGGTCCCCGGGCGCGTCTCCACCAACGCGCCGGAGGCCGGCGTCGTCCACCTCGGGCCTTACCGGAGCGCAGGCGTCCTCGATACCTGCATCGAGGCCCTCGGGAGGATCTTCCCGCTCAGGAGGTGCGACGGGCACGGGGGGGCCTGCTTCTACGGCCAGATGGGCCGCTGCGCGCCGTGCGTCGGCATGGACGAGCGGGAGTACAGGAGCGGGGTGGTCGACGAGATCGTGGCGCTGCTTCGCGGCGAGGGCGGCGAGCAGCATTTGAGGGCGCTGGTGCGGGAGCGGGAGCGGCTCGCCCGCGGGCTCGAGTTCGAGGCCGCGGCGCGCCTGCGGGACCTGATCTCGGGCATAGAGCGCGTGCGGCTCGCGAGGGCCGTGGTGAGCGCCGAGGGGGTGCAGGCCGTCGTCGCCCCTTCGACCGAGCCGGGCGTGATCGAGGTCTTTATCCTCCACGGGGGCCGGTTGGTAGCCCACCGCGGCTTCGAGCCCGGCGATACGGCGGGCCTCGCGGGTTTCGCCGACGAGGTCCTGGCACGCCAGGAGGGGCCAGGCAAAGAAGGCTCCAACGAGGCGCGAATAGTCGCGGCTTACCTCAGGCGGCGCTCCACCGTGGTCGAGGCGGTTCGCCTGCGGGAGGCGCGGAACCTCTTGGAGGCGGTCAGAAGGGTCTCCGATGCCGCCGAAGACGAGGCTACCAGGTCCGCTTAACCGGCGAGTGACCCTCCAGTACGGTGGGCCTTGCGCTCATCATGCTAAAATAATCCCAAGCATATCGTCGGGTTCAGGTTGAGCGGAGAGGGTCCTAGAGGATGGTTCAGGGTTTACAGGGCATGACCCGCAAGATCCTTCTGGTGGACGACGAGCCGTCGCTCCAGAAGATGCTCACCCACGCCCTCGAGCGCGAGGGGTTCCAGGTCCAGGTAGTGGGGGACGGCGAGGCCGCGCTCGACGCGTTCAAGACCTTCGAGCCGCACCTGATCGTGCTCGACATCATGCTCCCCAAGCTCGACGGCACCGAGGTCATCAGGAGGATCCGGACGCAGAGCGACGTGCCCGTCATCATGCTGACGGCGCGGGACGACGAGATAGACAGGGTCGTCGGGCTCGAGCTCGGGGCCGACGACTACGTTACCAAGCCGTTCGCCGTGAGGGAGCTCGTCGCGCGGGTGCGCGCGATCATGCGCCGGGCGGCGGTCCCTGCGGGCCAGCGCCCGGACGAGCTCACCTACGACAGGCTCAGGATCAACCTCCCGAGCCGCCGGGTCTCCGTGGACGGCGAGGAGGCGGACCTCACCTACACGGAGTTCGAGCTGCTCGTGACCCTAGCGTCGAGCCCGGGACGGGTGTTCTCGCGCAGCGCGCTCCTGCGCAGGGTGTGGGGCGACGAGTTCCGCGACGAGCGAACCGTCGACGTCCACATCCGCCACCTCCGCGAGAAGATCGAACGCGACCCTCGAAACCCCGAGTTTATCCACACCGCGCGGGGTGTCGGGTATGTTTTCCGCTAAGAAGAGACTCTCCTGGAAGAGGTTCGGGCCCGACCCCTGGCGTAAGGGCAGGGGCCTGCTCTCCTCGAAGACGGGGCAAGGGTTCAGGCCCCGCGTCAGCATGCGCGTGTGGCTCACGGCGCTCTTCGTCCTGGTCACGGCCTTCGCGGCGGTGACGGCCTACGAGATCGTACGCCCCATCATGGAGAAATCCCTGAACCAGGCGAGCAGGTCCGCCTTCAGGGAGGTGGGGGACCAGTTCGAGAACCAGTTGCGAAAGTTGGAGCGGCGGGGCGAGGACCCTTCCTTGCAGACCTTCAGGGCCTTCGCCTCGACCCGCGGCCTGCAATGGGGGATAGTCCGGGTCGAGGATGGCAAGATAACCAACGGCAACCTGGAAGATTTCTGGCCAGGCGTGGTGGAGGAGGCCGTCGCCGAGGAGGAGCCGAGAGAGAAGATCGCGCCCGCCCCCTCCGGGGCCCACGAGGGAGAGCGCCAGGCCACCTACGCCTACCCGATAAAGGTCGGCGGCGAGACGCGGGCCGTCGTCTTCAACAAGTTCTTCACCAGGAGCGACATCGAGAACGTGGAGGCTGCGCTGGGCAAGATAGAGCGCCTGGCCATACTCGCCGGCGTCCTCGCCCTGCTCATCGCGGGGTTCGCCGGGTACTTCGCGGCGGTCTTGATCTCCCGCCGCGTCAGCCGCCTCGGGCTGGCCGCCGAGAGGCTGGCCGCGGGGAACTTCGACGAGCGAATAGGGACCCGCATCGAGGACGAGGTCGGCTCTCTTGGCGCCACGTTCAACGCGATGGCCGTCTCGTTGAAGGGGGCGTTCGACCAGATCAAGCAGGAGAAAGAACGCGGTAGCGCCATCCTCGACGGCATGACCGACGCGGTCGTCGGCGTGGACAAGGACCTGAACGCGGTCTTCCTCAACCCCCAGGCCCGCAAGCTCCTCGAGTCCTCGGACCGCGCCTTCCACAACCGCCTGCAGGAGGTGCTCGCCAAGACCCGCTACAGCGGCCCCGTGACCGAGCCCGAGGCCGAGACCGGAGAGAGGATCATCGAGATCCGGGCCGCCCCCTTGGAGGACGGGGCGCTCGCTATCCTGCGCGACGTTACCGAAGAGCGCCGCATGCAGCGCGTGAAGGCCGAGTTCATAGCCAACGCCTCCCACGAGCTCAAGACGCCCCTGACCGCCCTCTCTGGCTACCTCGAGATGCTCGAGGACGAGGAGGACGAGGAGGTAAGGGCGGAGTTCCTGAACGACATGCGCTCCCAGACCGAGCGCCTGCAGAACCTGGCCCGCACCCTGCTCGACCTCAGCCGCCTGGACGCGAACGCCGTAACCTTCAGGATCGAGGAGGTCGACCTCGAAGAGCTCCTCTACGGCCTGCGCCGAGACTTCGGCTACACGGGTCGCCCGCTGAATATCCGCGTGGAGGAGGACGTGCCGCTGGTTGAGACGGACCCGACCCAACTCCACAGGACGCTCGCCATCCTCGTGGACAACGCCCTCAAGTACTCAGAAGAGGATTACCCAGTGGACCTCGCGCTCTCCCGCGAGGACGGGCACGCCGTTATCAGCGTCGCCGACCGCGGCTGCGGCATCCCCGAGGCCGAGATACCGCACATCTTCGACCGCTTCTACCGCGCCCAGGGCTCCTCCCGGGCCGACGGCACGGGCCTCGGCCTCGCCCTCGCTCACGAGATCACCGACCACCTCGGGGGCGAGATCCGGGTCCACAGCCGCCCCGACGAAGGGAGCACCTTCTCCGTCTCCCTTCCCCTGGAACCCGACCCCCCGGCCACCAACGGCAACCGTCCCAAATCTTCTTAGGTTCTACCTGAGGTTTAGCTTACGCTTTAGCGGCTTTAGAGGTAGAATAACGGTGGGGCAGCGCAAAGTCCGTAGATTCTCCCCCCTCCCTACGGGCCTTGCTGCCCCTC
>JADDPU010000281.1:16855-22471 GCA_016781725.1 Rubrobacter sp.
GTAAGCACCGGCCGCACCGGGGCGAGCAGGACGTTGAAGATGGGGAGGTTGGTGACGAAGGAGACCAGGATGAGGCCGAGCAGTATGAAGGGGCCGTACTGGTTCATAAAGGCGACGAAGCCGTCCAGGGCGCGCGGCAGGAACGGGAAGAGCACCTTCGCCCCGTCGAGCGGGGGGATAGGGATCAGGTTGAAGACGAAGAGCAGCGCGTTGGTGAAGGCTACCATGATCACGAGTATGTAGAGGTAGCCGCTCTGGAAGACGGGCAGTAGGAACAACACGGCGCACACGGCCACGATGAGGAGGTTGGAGACCGGGCCGGCGAGCGCCACGGCCACGGGCCCGAAGATGCCCCCCCTTAGTTTGGATGGCATCACGGGCGTCGGCCTGCCCCAGCCGAAGCCGGCCATGAGGAGCATGAGGCTGCCTAGCACGTCCAGGTGCGAGGCGGGGTTGAGCGTAACCCTCCCGTCTCTGTAAGCCGTGTCATCCCCGAGGAGATAGGCCGAGGTGGCGTGCGCCGCCTCGTGCAGCGTTATGCCGATTACGAGGCCGAGGAGGAAGGCCACTGCGGCGGCCGGGGCGGACTCGAACAATCTCAGGAACATCGCTGGTTATGATACACGCCCGAGGGGGGCGGGGCTCTACCCGGCCTTCGAGACGGAGACGGTGACGTGGTTGCCCGCGTCGTTGGTGTAGGAAGAGAGCTGGGGGTCGAGGACCGCCGCCGAGTCGGCGACGGTGCCGAGCTCGGTCATACCTGCCGTCACGCGGTCATTCACGCCCGCGCTGCCCTCGCTGCGCACGAGGGAGACGTTGACCCTGAGGTCCGGGTTGGCGTCGGGCTTTATCTCGATCACGTTGGCGTCGTGCACTACGGGGTCGGGCCGGATCGAGGTGACAGTACCGGTAACGGGCGCGTAGACGGTGGTGCCCGTCCCGGCGCCGACGTCGAGGGCGCCGGTCTCGGGGCCGCCCCGTCCTGCTGCTTCCATAAGGTAGTAGTGGATGTCCTCGGGGGTCTCTCCAGTTGAGAGGAGACCAAGAAACGCGTTGGCGGAGAGGTTCTCCCCCCGGGGCGCCATCTTGACCAGGCTCTCGCCCGCCGGGTGGTAGCCGAGACCTGTGAGGTTGGCCGGGCGGATGGGGCTCGAGACGGCGACCCCGGCGGCCTCCGCCAGCACCACGTCGGGGCCTGCGTTGTTCGGGTCTATCGGGACGGCGCGCTCTGCCGCGTCCGACGCCTGGGTCTGGACGAACACGGCGAAAACCAGCGCCAGCGCCGCAAGGACTAGCAGCGAGATCGCCAACAAGCGTCGCCTGCGGTAGACGCCGGCCTCCCGCTGCGCCTTACGGGCTTCGCGTAGCTCTACGAAGTTACCGAGGGTGCTCGCCGCCTCCCGACCGGGGCGGTCCCGGCTTCCGGATCGGCGGGACGGCCTAGTCGCCCTGCCGCTCCTGCGGGCCGATACTTCCGGACGTTCCCAAGCGCGACGGGACTGCTGTGCGTTTCCCCCTCTCATTGGGCGGGGATTATACAGAGGGGGGGAGGGAGTGTAAACTTATGCGTTAGAGTCCTCGGTGTCTGTGTATTTCGTGTAGTAGAAATAGAATCGGAGCCCGAGTGTCCGCCAAAAAACTGGTCGCCTCGACGTATCTGCAGTACATCCTGCTGGCCGTCGGTGTGGTGGTGCTGGTGACCTTCGTGCGGCAGTTGAGCGGCGTCCTCCTGACCTTCCTGGCGGCCGGCGTCCTCGCCTACGCGCTCAACCCGGTAGTGCGGCGCCTCGAGCGGTGGCGGGTGCCGAGGGCGCTGGCGGTCGTCGGGGTGTTCCTGGTGCTCGTCTCCGTGGTGGTGGTGGCGCTGCTGATGGTCATCGTCCCCGCGGTTGGGCAGGTGCAGAGCCTGATCCAGAACCCACAGGTCCTCGTGCGGCAGGCGAGCGGCCTGGTGGACCAGGCGCAGAGGCTGCCTTACGTGGGCGAGTACGTCGTAGAGCTCGACCAGGACCGAGTCTTGCAGTTGCTCAGATCCAACGCGCCGTCGGCCGGGCAGGTGGTAAACGTGGCGACGGGTGTTCTTGGCGGGGTCTTCGGGGTCTTCGGGACCCTGCTCAACTTGCTGCTGATGGCCCTCGTCTCCATATACCTGTTGCTCGACCGCGAGAGGATCACCCGCGGCGTTCACGGCGCGATCCCGGAGCTGGTGCACGACCAGGTCTTCGAGCTGTTCTGCGCCGTCGAGCAGGCCCTGATCAAGTACCTGAGGGGCCAGCTTCTATTGTGCGCCATCATGGGCGTCATAGGCTGGGCCATAGGTTTCTTCGCCATCGGCGAGTACGCCCTCCTGATCGGCCTCTGGGTGGCGATCACGGAGATAATCCCGGTCTTGGGCGCCTTCTTGGGCGCGGTGCCCGCGGTTGCGATCGCCCTCTTGGTCCCCGACGGCGGCTTCTCTACGGCCCTTTTGGTCACCGGCCTGTTCCTCGTGGCCCAGCAGATCGAGGGAAACCTCCTGGTGCCGAGGATCCAGGGCGGCTCGGTCGGGGTCCATCCCCTCTGGGTTCTCTTCGCCACCCTCGCCGGCACCGCGCTCTACGGGATCGTGGGCGCTATCTTCGCCGTACCCATCGTCGCCATAGTGGCCTCCTCGCTGCGCTACCTGCGCCACACGCTGCTCTTCGAGCGCTGGGAGAATCCACCCCTCAAGCTCGCCGAGGAAGAGCCGATAGAGCTGGAGATCACCTCGCCCTCGAAGGCCGCCGGCGTGGGCAGCACCCGGCAGAAACCCGGGGAGGAAGGAGGGCCATGAGCCTCCCGCACCGCGAGCCGCGCAAGCCGTTCTCCTTCAAAGGGGCCTCCAAGGACGCCCTTCTCCTGATCCTGCGTCCCCTGGTCCGGTGGCTCTCCGCCATGCGGGTACGCCCAGATAC
Organism: Rubrobacter sp.; assembly: GCA_016781725.1. Lineage (GTDB taxonomy): Bacteria > Actinomycetota > Rubrobacteria > Rubrobacterales > Rubrobacteraceae > Rubrobacter_D. The sequence goes on from JADDPU010000281.1 coordinate 19,789, forward strand.
GCTAACCATAGTGGGCTGGGTGCTGGCGCTCTGCTCAGGGCTGCTGTTCGGGCTGGGATACACCAGAATCGCGGGCGCCGTGATGCTCTTCGGGGGGCTCTTCGACGCCCTCGACGGCGCGGTAGCCCGCGAGTCGAACATGATGAGTTCGTTCGGGGCCTTCCTGGACTCGACCCTGGACCGGCTCTCCGAGTCGGTAGTCTTCGTCGGGCTCGTCTTTTTCTACGCAAGCGCGGCCCGCCCCTACGAAGCGTTGCTCGCGGCCGCCGCCATGACCTTCTCGCTCCTGACCTCCTACGCCCGCGCCCGCGCCGAGGGCCTGGGGATAGAGTGCGAGGTCGGGCTACTGGAGCGCGCCGGGAGGGTAGTGATCCTCTCCGTGTTCTCGATCCTTGGCCTGACGACGGTCGGCCTCGGCCTGGTCGCCGCGGGCGCCCTGGTCACAACGGCCCAGCGTATCCTCCACGTCCGCCGTGCGACCCGCGGGTAAGGGTGAGCGCCCTCTCCGCGACGCGGCGGGCGACTACAGGGGCAAGACGGCGCACGAGATCTCCCGCATCTCCCGCCGTATGGGAGAGAACGGACACCCTGCGCCGCTCGGAGACCCCGCCTGCGGGGTAGTGCTGGTAGTCGAGCCGCCGGTCGGGCCCCGCGTCCTCGAGGCCCTGAAGCTCAGCCTGCGCGCCGTGGACCTGCCCGACGCCTACGTTACCTACGCCTCCACGGGCCTCCTCGAAGAGGAGCTACTCGCGACCGAGCCCCGCGCCCTGATAGCTGTAGGCCCGGGCGCCGCCCGCGACATCGACGCGACCGGCTACCCGCTCGTCCGCCAACCCTTCACCGAAGCCGAGCCAGGCGTGTGGTTCTCCTGGACGAAGGGCACGTTGGGCCTCCTCCTGCCCTCCCTCACCCCGGCCCTCTCCGACGCGGCGGCCAAGCGCCGCTTCTGGCGAACCTTTCTCGGGCTCAAAGATCTTACGCAGCCCTGACGACCTCCTCGGGCCCGCCCCTCGCGCTACTCGCGGTCAGGGTAGGGCCAGAAGGAGAAAAGACGCGTCATGCGCGGCATGATCACGTACGTCATCAACGTGACCATCAGCGCTGTAAGGACTAGCGTGCGCACCAGCATGGGTAGCAGGCCCAGCACCGGCCCCAACAACACCAGGATCAGGGTGATGAGCGGGTAGACCGCAAGCCAGGTAACGACGGCCATCTTGTAACGGGGCGGCGCCGGCTCCCCTGGCCTGGAGGGCCGCGTGAACCACGTCTCGAGGCCCGTGAGGACTTTTATCTTCTCTTCGTGGATGAGAGGCTCGGCCCGCTTCAGCCAGCGCCGACGCTCGTCTGACCCCTCCCACGCGCGCATGTTGCTGGCCTGGTCGAACCGGAACACGATCCGGTACTCGTCGTCGTCGGGGTCGTCGCCGGGACGGAACACCTCCGAGCCGAGGTAGCCGGGGAACTCGTTGACGGCACCGAGGATGCCCGTGGCCCAATCCTCGAACTCCCGCTCGCGCCCAGGCCTCACCCGCCGCGAAGCCACCGCCGTTACGGGCGGATCACCCCCAGGATCAGGCTTCCGGTTGTCGACGTACTCTTCCATACCAACCCTCCAGAATATTGCCGCGGCAAGCATCCATTAAACCCCAGACCCCAGCCACAAGACCCACCGGACCAACACTACAAGCTTCTTAACAGAGAGGTCCGCAAAGGCTCGCATGGAGCACCCGAACCGCCCGGCCGCCGGCCGCGGCTCCTCCCCGCCAAATCCCGAGGCTATACGTGAAAGCATGGAAATAGGGCCCCCTATACCTCCCGCAGCTTTCGCGGACGTAACGAGTATTAAGTTTTGTTAAAAAAACATTTCGGGCGGGAAACACATTTCCCCTTTATTTAAGCCGCTTTTGTAAGTGCCGAGGGGAGATTGGGCCCGTTGGGATTGTTGCGCGGTATGGGGCCTTCTTCTAAAGTGCTCGCCTTAGGAGGGGGGATTCTCTCTACAGGTCCCCTGACAGAGTTTATATAAGCTACTAGAAGGAGCCTGGGCGCATGCCTCGAAGGGCTAGCTTGATCGTGTTCCTTGGTCTGGTTGTTACGCTCGTGTTCGTGACTGGCATCTCGGCCGGGGCGGCGCCCAACGAGAGCGTTCGGGACAAAGAGACCGAGGTGGTGGCCGCCCAGGATCGTCTGATGGAGATCCGGCTAGAGGTAAGCGCCGCCCAGGCCTCCTACGACAACGCCCTCTACGAGATGAACCAGCTAAACGGGCAGATAGCGAGGGCGGAGGAGGATCTCGACGCCGCCAAGCAGCGGCTCGCCGAGGCCGAGGAGGACCTGGAGGAGCGCGCTTCGCAGGTTTACAGGAGCGGGAACGTGGCCTTCGTGGACGTTCTCGTCGGGGTGGACAACTTCTCCGAGTTCGCCTCCAGGCTGGATCTCTGGATGAGGCTCCTCGGCCAGGAGAGGGCCGAGTTCGAGGCAGTTCGCGAGGCCAAGAACGAGCTGGCCGCACGCATGGCCGAGCTCGAGGCCCAGCGCGAGCAGCGGGTCGAGGCGGTCGAGAGGGCCATCGCGCACAAAGAGCGCGCCGACGAGGCCGAGGCTGAGGCCGAAGCCTACCTGAGCTCCCTCAACGCCGAGCTCAGGGCCGCGCTTCAGGCGAGGCAGGATCGCCAGGCAGCGC
>JADDPU010000585.1 GCA_016781725.1 Rubrobacter sp.
GCCGCCATCCCGTCCGCCAGGGCCTCCTGCGCGCCCAGGCCACGCTTGGCCGCGTAGTCCCGGATGTCCTGAGTGATCCGCATGCTGCAGAAGCGGGGCCCGCACATGCTACAGAAGTGCGCCAGCTTTGCCCCCTCGGCTGGCAACGCCTCGTCGTGGAAGGCGCGGGCCGTCTCCGGGTCGAGCGCCAGGTTAAACTGGTCCTCCCAGCGAAACTCGAAGCGGGCCTTGGAGATCGCGTCGTCCCAGGCCTGGGCCGCCGGGTGCCCCTTCGCCAGGTCAGCAGCGTGGGCGGCGATCTTGTAGGCGATCACCCCAGCCTTGACGTCCTCCTTGGTGGGCAATCCAAGGTGCTCCTTGGGCGTGACGTAGCAGAGCATCGCCGTGCCAAACCAGCCGATCATCGCCGCCCCGATCGCCGAAGTGATGTGGTCGTAGCCGGGGGCGATGTCGGTCGTCAACGGCCCGAGGGTGTAGAACGGCGCCTCGCCGCACCACTCGAGCTGCTTGTCCATGTTCTCCTTGATCAGGTGCATCGGGATGTGGCCGGGCCCCTCGTTCATCACCTGAACGCCGTGCTCCCACGCGATGCGGTTGAGCTCGCCCTGGGTCCGCAGCTCGGCGAACTGCGCCTCGTCGTTGGCGTCGGCGATCGAGCCGGGGCGCAGCCCGTCGCCGAGGGAGAGGCTGACGTCGTAGCGCGCCATGAGCTCGCAGATCTCGCGGAAACGGGTGTAGAGGAAGTTCTCCTGGTGGTGCGCGAGGCACCACTTGGCCATGATCGAGCCGCCGCGGGAGACGATGCCGGTAACGCGCGTGGCCGTGAGCGGCACGTAGCGCAGCAGGACGGCCGCGTGGATGGTGAAGTAGTCGACGCCCTGCTCCGCCTGCTCGATGAGGGTGTCGCGGAAGATCTCCCAGGTCAGCTCTTCGGCGACCCCATCCACCTTCTCCAGCGCCTGGTAGATCGGCACGGTCCCGATTGGGACCGGCGCGTTCCGGATGATCCACTCGCGGGTCTCATGGATGTGCTTGCCGGTCGACAGGTCCATGACCGTGTCGGCGCCCCAACGGGTCGCCCAGGTCATCTTCTCGACCTCCGCCTCGATTGAGGAGGAGACCGCTGAGGTGCCGATGTTGGCGTTGATCTTGACGAGAAAGTTGCGGCCGATGACCATCGGCTCGCTCTCGGGGTGGTTGATGTTGGCGGGGATGATGGCCCGCCCCCGCGCCACCTCGTCGCGCACGAACTCCGGCGTGATCGCGCGCGGGATCGCGGCGCCCCACGCCTGTCCCGGGTGCCCGGCGGTGGCCGCCGCCCGGCCCTGGTTCTCGCGGATGGCGACGAACTCCATCTCGGGGGTGACGATCCCTTGGCGGGCGTAGTGAAGCTGCGTGACCGGGCCACGCCCACGGAGCACCGGTCGTGGGGGCGGCAACGGCAGAGTCGGGTAGCGGCGGTCGCTCGGTTCCGCCTGGTCGTACTCGCCGCGGGCCAGAATCCACGGAAGCCGCAGGGGCGGCAGGCCCTGTCGCACGTCCGTGACGATGTTCGGGTCGGTGGCCGGGCCGCTGGTGTCGTAGACCCGCAGCGGGGGGTTCTCTGCGACGACCGGGCCGCGAGGGTGGCTCTTCGTGGGCGAGAGGGTGATCTCGCGCATCGGCACGCGGACTCCGGGTTGAGGGCCTTCAACGTAGATTTTGCGGGACGCGGGAAAGTGGGAGGAAGGCGTGGCTGCCTCGGAGTGCTCCGAGGTGCCGTCAACCCTCCCTCGCCCGTCGTGACGTGTGGCCATTGCGCTCCCTGCTCTCGGACGCCTTCGCCAATCATGGCGAACGCAAAAAAGCACCGATGACGGCCGACGGTGCTCAGAGGAGGGGCGCGATCATCCCTGCGCGGGCATTACCCCGATCAGGTTCG
>JADDPU010000608.1 GCA_016781725.1 Rubrobacter sp.
AAAGAAAATTCTGTGAAGCGGAGGCGGACAACGTCAGGCTCCTAGCACCGGCAGGGTGTGGAAAGACCCTCTCCCTGCTATTCCGCTGCGCGCACCTGGCGAAGAAGGCCAAGCGTCACCGCCCGAGGTTCCTGATCGTCACGTTCACCGTTGCGGCCAGGCAAGAGCTCGCCTCCCGGTTGAACGAGGACAAACGCTTCGCCCATATCCGGGATACCGTGGACATAACCACCCTCAACTCGTGGGGGTACAGGAGGATCCGGACGGTGGCCTCCTATCCCAAGCTCGTCACCGATAAGAAGGACTACCACTTCGCGATGCTCAACCAGCTCCAGCCCGTCTGGAAGAAGCACGAGCACGTCAAGAGAGCCATAGAGCAAAAGTCCGGCATTACCCCCAGAAGGCTCATGAACATGCTCGACGCGTTCAAGTCTATCGGCTTCGACCACCTCCGCCACACCAACTACGAGCAGTTCGCCGAGCGGATGAAGGACATCAAGGCCCAAGGCCTGGAGCCCAAGATAGACGAGCACCTCGACGAACTCGTGAAGCTGGGGGTCCTGGACAGCAAGATCGACCCCAGCGGGGAGGAGCAGGCCAAGACCGGTGTTCGCGCGGTCTACAACTCGTTCTTCCGCTTCTGGCGCGACGCGACGGAGCACCTGATAGAGAGCGCGACCTTCACCCTTGAGGACCAGAAATACGTCGCCTACCTCGACGAGCGCCAGAAGCTCGAAGAAGGGAAGCGCCTCTCCGGCGCCACCCGCTACGACCACGTCCTCGTGGACGAGTTCCAGGACATCAACCCCCTCGACCTGGCCCTCATCAAGGCGATCATCGACCGCAACAGGGCCACCATCACGATAGTCGGTGATGATGATCAGGCACTGTTCGAGTGGCGCGGGGCGACGCCGGAGTACATCCTGAACCCGGGCCGCTACTTCGGCAGGGAGTTCTCCACCTTCACGCTCTCCAAGAACTATCGCTCGCCGAGCAATATCGTGGAGCTGTCGCAGAAGCTCATCGCCCACAACACGCGGCGGGTCAAGAAGTCCGTCCAGCCCACGCTGAACGAAAGGGCCGACATCGAGGTGCGCTCCACCGACGACCTCAACGAGGCCATGGAGTACGTCTACGCCGAGGCCGAGCGCGCCGTAAAGGGAGGTCAGAGCCCGAGCCGCGTCGCCATCATCGGGCGCAAGCGCAGCCAGATCATCCCCTACCAGGTCTACTTTGCCTCGAAAAACGTCTCGTTCTGCGCGGCGGAGGACCTCCAGGTCTTCCTGGGCGGGGCCTTCGACCGGCTCCTCCACCTCATAATGATCAAGAGCGAGTGCGACCGCCGGCAGATGCGCACCCAGGCCGTGGACAGCTTCCTCGAGCTGTGCAACGTCGTCAAACGATACCCGCTCAGCAAGGCCGACCGCGAGACCCTCCGCAAGCACCTTAACGAGGCCAACCCGAGAACCGTCCGGGGGTGCATAGACCCCCTAGCATCCTACCGAGGCAAGCTCAAGGGCCCTAATACAGGCGGCAAGATGGCCCTCTCCATGGCAGAAGCCATAGAGGATTTCCTGGACGCGGAGACGGTCTCCGACTCCCTGATCGAGATGGGCGAGAGCTTCCAGGGGCTGCAACTCGACATTGGGAAGGCCGAGGACGACATCTTCTACGCCGACCCCCCGTTCCTGCACCTGGCGGAGTACGCCGTCCGCTACGGCGACGACTACATGCAGTTCGTCGAGGACATCGAGACGGCGAAGGACCAGCTCGCCTACGTCCCGCCCTTCGAGGACGACGCCAAGGTCTCCTCGACCGACGAGCTCTGGAAGCGGCCCATCCACCTGATGACCGCGATCAGGGCCAAGGGCAAGGAGTTCGACACCGTGATCCTGCTCGAC
>JADDPU010000324.1 GCA_016781725.1 Rubrobacter sp.
GAGCGCCCAGAGGATGTCGGGGACGGAGCGGAAGACGTTGAGGAGCATGCGCGAGAGGTGGTAAGGGACGGCGCGCAGGATGCGTTCGCCGCGCGAGGCGCCGACGGTGGCGATCTCCTGCGTGCCGAGGGCCGACAGGGGAAAGGCCACGGCCGCGCCGAGGAGCGCGCCGAGGAAGGACATCTGGAAGGTCTCCACGACGCCCGTGCCCGTGGCCTGAAGGGTGGCGGCCGAGAGGTCGGGCGGGAACATCTCGGAGACGAATCTCTCCGCGGGGCCCGTGCCTTCGAGCAGCTCGACGATGTCGAAGTCGGTGCCCGCCGCGCTGTAGCCGGTCAGGCCGAGCACGACGAGAACGGCTAGGCTGCTCTTCCAGGAGAAGCGCGGAACCGCACCTCCGATCCCCGAGTATTCAGTGTGCGGAGACGCCATCTCTTCCCTCCGTTACGCGAATTGACCCTTCGGTACCGTGCCGGGCGTACGGCAACCCGGGGTTTTGGCTGTTCTCCATACCGTGCAGGTCTTCTGCGTAGATCTTCGCCAGTTCCTCGGCGGTCAGCCGCTCCGGTGGACCATCGAAGGCCACGCGTCCTTCGTGCAGCGCGACGACGCGCGGGAAGCGGCGCGCGACCTCCACGTCGTGTAGGTTGACCAGAAGGGTCGCGCCATCGCGGCTCAGGTGAAGGAGCGTTTCCAGGACGCGCTCGGTCGTTACGGGGTCCACGGCGGCGAAGGGCTCGTCGGCCAGGATCAGGCCCGGCCGCTGCACCATCAGGCGCGCGACGGCCACCCTCTGCTGCTGGCCGCCGGAGAGGTCCGCCGTCCTGACGCCGGCCTTGTCCCCGAGCCCGATCTCTTCTAGCGCGGCCTTGACTCTCTCCGAGAGTCCGGCGTCGGGTCCGGCGAAGAAGGCCCGCAAGGTCCCCAAACCTCCCATCTCGCCGACCTCGCCAAGGGAGGCGTTGACGCCCGCCGAGAGTTGCGGGACGAGGTTGTACGCTTGATAGATGGTCCCGATGCGCCTGCGCACCTCGTTGAGCCTGCGCCGCGAGAGGGCGTAGAGGTCGTGCCCACCGACGATAACCCGGCCGCTTCCTAGGGTTACGCTCCGGGTGAGCGTGCGGAAGAGCGTGGACTTGCCGGCTCCGGAGGCCCCGATCACGGCGAGTTGCTCCCCCGCTCCTATCTGGAGCGTTACGTCGCCCAGGGCCGCCACGCCATCGAATTCGACGGAGACCTCTTCGAGCAGGACCCTTATCACGTTGCTACTGCTCTTCGGCGAGGAGGCCAAGCTTACGGGCCTGCTTCTCCACGTAGTCGTAGTCGCTGGCCTGGACTCTCTTGTAGTCCTCGGCGCGGAGCAGGTCCAGGAGCTCGGGGTCCTCGAGGCCGAGGAACGCGTCGGTGAGCGCCTGCTCGTCTTTGTCCGGAAGGGCGTCGCGGACCACCCAGGGGTAGCCCTCGATGGGATCCGACTCCTCTATCACCCGAACCTTGCTCTTTTCGATGATGCCCTCCTCTTCCAGGTCGTACAGGATGCGGTCCTCCAGCCCCCCGGCCGCGACCCGTCCGTTCGCCACCGCCTGCGCCGTCGTGTCGTGTCCGCCGGTATATATGACCTCTCCCAAATCTGTACGGTAGTCGATACCCGCCTGGTTCAACATGATGGAAGGGTAAAGCGACCCGGAGGTGGAGGAGACGCTTCCGAAGGCGAAATCCTCGCCTCTTAGGTCCTCGACCTTCTGTACGTTGCTATCGGCTGGAACGATGATGACGGAGCGGTACTTGGTCGTCCCCGTCCGGGGGTTGACCTCGGTGAAGAGGGGGTGGACGTCCGCGCG
>JADDPU010000488.1 GCA_016781725.1 Rubrobacter sp.
GTCACGGCCGAAGCGGCAGCCCCCGCCCTGATCCGGCGGGCCACCGGCGGCACCGTATCCACGAGGACGGGCAGGACCTCGGTGCGGGCCCCTGCGCTGGATCCCCTCACGCTGGCCGAGGAGACGCTGCGGGCTATGCAGCGAGCCGCCGGCACATCGGCCTAGGGGGCCGTCGTGCCCCGGTTGTAGACGCGAGCGGCTTGCTGCCCGCCTTTACGCGCGCCTACGGCAGACCACGATGATGCTCGGGCTTGCGGCGGTCAAGGGCTCGAGGTTCCAATCTCCGTACCGCCGTTCGATGGTGAAGCCGTTGTAGTGCAGCAACGCCGCGAGTTCCTGCGGGAAGGTGTAGCGCAACGCGATGCGCGTGATCTTGGTGCGCTCCTCGGAGCCCTCGTGCCAGCGCCAGTATGAAGTCCAGTGCAGGATCTGGGCGACGTGATCGTAGGTGCGCCTCCTCGACTCGCGCACCTCGCGTCCGTCGGCGTCGGTAAAGGACGGCCGCACCTCTTCCTTCGCGCGGGTCTCGAGGTTGACAAACAGGCCGTCGTGGTCCTCGTCCCGGTCCTCGCAGGTGCGCCAGCGCGGGTTGCGCGTCTCGAAGGCGAACAGGCCCTCGTCGTGGAGGTGGGCACGCACGCGACCCAATAGGGCTTCCTGGTCGGCGTTCGTCACGAAGGCCTGAAAGGCGTTGCCCGTCAAGAAGATCAGCCGAAACCGCTCGCCGAGGTCGAACGTGCGCGCGTCGCCCTCGATCCAGCGTATGGGCAGATCGGTGGCCTTGCTGCGCGCCCGTTCCAGCATGCCGGGGACGACGTCCAGGCCCGTCATGGCGAACCCTTGCCGTGCGATGGGTATGGCGACCCGGCCCGTGCCGCAAGCGATCTCGAGCACCGGGCCGCCGGTCTCCCGTGCGAGCGCCGCGTAGAACGCGACGCCCGTGTCGCTGCTGTCCTGCCGGTCGTAGTCGACCGGATCGGCAAACGCCTCCAAGTTGTCGTGGTCTATCAAGCCGCCTCCTGCAACCGTTAGTGAGGCGCTATTGTAGCCTCGATCGACGCGCCGTTTACCCTAACCGCAAGGGAGATAAGCCTCAACCTTCTCGCGCCCTCGAACTGGTCGGGTCGCGCGGATTGCCCGAGCCGGATGAGGAATCCGGAGTGGGTGCCTGCTACTCCTTGGAGCGGCCGAGACCCAACAGTCCCTTGGCTTGTTCCGCTTCGAGCTTCTTCGCCCGCTCGGCGGCCCGGCTCACCGATATGGTCGCGAAGATGACTATGAGCGTCACTATAAAGGCGTAGAAGAACTTGGCGGCCAGGGCCCCGCCCGCCTCGCCAAGGAGTAGGGTGAACAGTTGCTGAATAGCTTCGTTCCAGGCCAGGGCCGCCACGAGCCCCAGAGCTGTGGTTATCAACTCAGAGAATTTGTCCAGCACTTCGGCGGTCAACGAGGCTCCTCCTTGGTCTGCTCCGCAGTTCACGTCTGTCGGCCGCGGTCGGCGCGCGGGGCCGTACATCTGTCGGACGCGGGTAGGGTCGAGATCGATACACCCCTGCCTCCCTTTTTTCCCCGAAGCTCCTCGAGAGCGTTCGAGGGGCCCCGAACGAGCCCGGGTAAGATCCGCAACAACGCCCGGCGACGCCGGGTAGCCGTGCAGTCTGTCGGATTACCGCTGTGGGACTAGCAATTTCCGAGCCCGTCACCCCGATGTCGGCCAGTACTGCCCAAGAGTCCCTAACCTGTTGCAGTGGATGGCGCTGCTCCCTCGCGTGCCGATCCTCGAAACTCCCGTGCTATACTCCCTGGGATTCCTTACAGTCAAACAGCGAGGTTCTGCGTCGTCTTGAGCAAGTTTTTGGTGAACAGGGTGTGGTTGGTGTGTTTGCTCCTCGTGGTGGCCCTGGCC
>JADDPU010000486.1 GCA_016781725.1 Rubrobacter sp.
TGGTTCAAACGGGACTTTTGAGTCGCGCTGCAGACACGGCGTGACTGACGATGCAGGTGGTAGCGGCTTTCTCTCCCCACGTGCGGATGGCGAAGCGGTGATCCCGACCTGCCACGCCATCGGTGATTAATTGCCGTACATCCCAATCTTGTAGGAAAATAGGCAAGAGAGATAGCAAGGGAGCTCAGCCAAGAAGGGAGAGGGTCATAGCGGATGTGCCCTCCTGCTGGCTTTGAAGGCATAGCACGATCCGAACCGTCGACGGGCGAGAGGCCCGAGGCGGTGCGCATCTGGTTGCTCGGTGGCTTCAAGGTGTCGGTGGGGTCTCGGACCGTGGATCGGGGAGCCTGGCGACTTAGGAAGGCGGCTGCGCTGATTAAGTTGCTAGCCCTCGCCTCGGGGCACCGCCTCCACCGGGAACAGGCGATGGACCTGCTCTGGCCGAATCTCGACTCGAAAGCAGCGGCCAACAACCTCCACCACGCCCTCCACGTCGCCCGACGGGCTCTGGGGCCCGCTACGGACACCGCTTCCGGACACTTGTCGTTCCGGGAAGAGCAGCTCGCCTTGTGCCCGAGCAGCCCGCTGTGGTTGGACGTTGAGGCTTTCGAAGAGGCCGCGGCCACGGCCCGTCGCGCCAGCGACCCTGCAGCCTACCGGGCGGCGCTGGACCTTTACGCCGGGGACCTTTTGCCCGAAGACCTCTACGAGGAGTGGACCGAGCCGAGGCGGGCGGAGTTGCGCAGGCTGTACCTGGCCCTGCTGGTGGAGATGGCCGCAAAGCACGAGGAGCGCAAAGAGTTCGATGCGGGCGTCGAGGCGCTCAGTAGGGTGCTCGCAGAGGAGCCGGCCAGCGAACAGGCTCACGTCGGTCTCATGCGTCTGTATGCCGCCAACGACCAGCGGGGGTGGGCGCTGGAGCAGTACAGGCGGCTCGGGGAGGCTCTCTCAAAGGAGTTCGGCGGCGAGCCCGGGGCGGCGAGCCGTCGCCTCTACGAGGAGATCTTGGCCGGCCGCCTCCCGGCCGCGGAGCCGCCACCCGCCGGATCTCCTTCCGAAGAGGCATCCGCCTCCCCCCTGCATAACCTGCCCGCGCCCAGGACCAGCTTTATCGGACGCGAGAAGGAGGTGGTAGGGCTCAAGCGCGAGCTGGCGATGACCCGGCTCCTCACCCTCACCGGTGCGGGTGGCTCGGGTAAGACACGCCTGGCCCTTGAGGTGGCCAGGGACCTCGCGGGAGCCTACCCTGACGGGGTGTGGTTCGTCGAGCTGGCGCCGCTCTCGGATCCCGATCTGGTGCCGCAAGCGGTGGCGGGGGCTTCAGGGGTGCGCGAGCAGCCGGGACGCTCGCTCGTCGATACGCTCGCCGACGCCCTGAGAGGACGGAGGATGCTGCTGATACTGGACAACTGCGAGCACCTCGTAGACGCGGCGGCCCGCTTGGTGGACAAGCTGCTGGCTTGCTGTCCGGGGTTGCGGATACTGGCGACGAGTCGGGAGGCGTTGGGCGTAGCCGGCGAGGTCAACCGGGCGGTGCCTCCCCTCTCCTTGCCCGACCTGAAGCGGCCGCTCACCGTTGAAGAGTTGGAAGGATACGAGTCTGCACGCCTCTTCGTGGAACGGGCACTCCATCGCCCTTCGGCCTTCGTTCTGACGCCGCAGAGCGCAAAGGCGGTGGCGGAGATCTGCAGGCAGCTCGACGGTATCCCGCTCGCCATAGAGCTCGCGGCCGCACGGGTGGGAGCTCTGGCCGTGGAGCAGATCTCCGAGAGGCTCAAGGACTCGCTCAAGCTCTTGACGGGTGGTGCCCGGACGGCGGTGGCACGCCAGCAGACCTTGAGAGGGTCGCTCGACTGGGGCTACGAGCTACTCGCGGAACCGGAGCGCCTGCTGTTCAGGAGGGTTT
>JADDPU010000425.1 GCA_016781725.1 Rubrobacter sp.
AGAAGTGCGCAGAAAATCTGGCCGACCAGTAAACCCCACCCCCGAACGGAACCACGCACGTCTACCCAAGAGAGCAAAACAAGTCTTGATGGGTTCCGGTAGTTCCGCTGCCCGCTACGAGCAGTTAGCGCAGCGACCGTGGAGCGTGATCTCGTGCCAGTCCGTGACGAAGCCGGTCTCCCGCTCGACCTGCAACGCCAGATACTCCATGAGCTCCTCGTTGAACTCGATGACGGAGCCGCACTCCCGGCAGCGGGCGTGGTGGTGCATCCTCTCGGTCGCCAGCTCGTAGCGCGAGTACCCCTCGCCGAAGTCCTCCTTGCGCACGATGCCGAGCTCCGTCAAGAGGTCGAGCGTCCGGTAGACCGTGGAGAGGCCGAGCTCGGGGTGCTCCCCCTTGACACGGTCGTAGATCTCCTCCGCGGACAGGTGCCGCTCACCCTCGAGCTCCCGCACGATCACCCGCCGCTGGTTCGTGAGCCGGTAGCCCCGGGCCCTGAGTATCCGCTCGAACTCCAACATCGCCCAACAGTTTAGCCGCGGCCCGCACCAGTAGCAAGAATTGATCTTACCCGACATTTGGTCTAAGCTCTGCGGGGCGTGAGCTGAAGTTTGTTGACCGGGGGTCGAGGTGAGACCTATGTCGTTGGGAGGGGTTATGCGTGCGAGGAGCGCGGTCTTAGTAATCTCGCTGATAGTCGCGCTCGCCGCGTGCGGCGGTGATGCGGGTTCGGCAGACAAGGAGCGGGCGTCGGGAACGGAGGACTCCGGCGGCGGGGCCGCGAGGTCGGGGAAGACCGTTCTGAAGAGCGCCGGCGGAGAGCCCACTGGGTCCGGTCCTCCGGAGACCACCGGCGCGTCGATGGAGGGCACCTCGGCGGAAGACGAAGCGTCGCAAGAGGGAGAGGAGGGACCGCCGAACACGCTGCTGGCGGGCGCCTCGGACGAGACCGGAGGCGTACTGACCGATCACCGCATGGTGAGCTACTACGGTCACCCGTTGTCCGGGGCGATGGGCGTCCTCGGGCAGTTGGAGCCCGAGGCGATGGTCAGGGAGCTCAAGGGGCAGGCGCGGAAGTACACGCGGCTGGACCCTGACCTTCCCGCCAAACCGACCATCGAGCTCATAGCCTCCGTCGCCCAGCCAGTGCCCGGCCCGGACGGGCTCTACCTCACCCGCACGGAGCCGAGGCTCATAGAGAAGTACTCCAGGCTCGCCGAAGAGAACGATTGCCTGCTGCTCCTGGACATACAGATCGGCTACAGCACCATAGCCGACGAGGTCGAGGTGCTGCGCCCTTACCTGGAGCGGGAGCACGTTCACCTCGCCATAGACACCGAGTACGACATGATCCCGCCGGACATCCCCGCCCAGCAGATCGGCAGCAGCCCCGGGGCGGACATCATGGGAGCGGCCCAAACCCTCTCGGAGATAGTGCGGGAGAACGACCTTCCGCCGAAGGTGATGGTCGTCCACCAGTTCCAGTCGGGCATGATCCAGAACAAGCAGATGCTACGGCCCGTCCCGAACGTGCAGTTCGTGTTGCACGCCGACGGCTTCGGGACGCCGCGGCAGAAGATCGTGAAGTACAACGCGCTGGTGCGCGACGAGCCGATCCAGTACGGCGGTTTCAAGCTCTTCTACGACCAGGACGCCCCGCTGCTCTCGCCGCGGGAGACCCTCAAGGTCCTCGAGCCGAACCCGGCCGTTATCAGCTACCAGTAGGGGTCTCTGTCGGGGCCTTCGGACCGGGCCCGAAGGTGGTCTTGCGCCCCCCGGGCCACCAGTTCCAGTCGCCCAGGATCCGCATGGTGGCCGGGACCAGGAGGACGCGGATGATCGTGGCGTCCACGAAGACGGCCACGGC
>JADDPU010000312.1:0-1339 GCA_016781725.1 Rubrobacter sp.
GGCCACTGCCCGGCGGCGTCAAGGTCCGGGGCGGACCAGGACGTGCGGTCGTTTCGGCGCGTTACTCCGGGTTGCGCGTCAGCCTGATGTCGACCTCTCGTTCGACATACGACCATTCCTCGGTACTCCGCAGGCGTGCGACCAGGCTCTCGAAGCTGTCGGAAGCGGCCGGGGCGTACTCGAACCAGGTGAGGAAGTCGAAGTCCTGACCCAAGTCGCGAGCGTGGTGCAGTCGCCGCGCAACGGCCGGGAGGTATTCGAGCCCGATGGCGATGTGGTGGGACCGACGCTCGAGAATCGACCTTCGCTCGTCCTGGGTGAGTTCCCACCAAGCCTCGGTCTTGCGAATGGGGATCAGGGCGGCGCAGGTCGCATCAGCCCTTCCCAGCGGCTGCTGGACTCGCACCAGGGCGTCGCGTTCTGGACGTTCGACGTAGCGCTCGTTGCTCGTGAACCCCGACAGCCTCCACCCAGACCCCGGCCGCCGGTCCGGACTTCTGCCTTCGAAGACTTGGAGGCGGGGAGCGCGGGGAAGGGGGTCGCCGACGACTGTGTCGAGGCGCTCGATCTTCCAGCTACCGGCGTCGCTTGCCTCGAAGGTGACAAGGACCGGTCGGGTCATCCAGGAGAAGTTATCCGTGGCCGTCCGCCCCTTCGTCCTCGGTCAACCGTGCGGACTGCTGCGACCGGACCGTAACCGCAGTCCTTGCCGGACGTCACCTCGAACGCCGGGTCACGAACGACCCCGAAATGCGGCGTGACCGGCGAGTGCGCGTTACCGCCGCCCGGTATCGCCCGCACCCGCCATCGGGCTCAGCGTGAGGCGCCGGCGAGGAACGTGGCGACGATGTAGGTGGCGTGACGGTCGGGCGATCCCCGGCCCCGGTCGTAGCGCATGGTGGTGCGGGATCGGCGTGGCTGGCAGCCTCTTGCACGTCGCGCAGGGCCACGCCAGCATCCAGCGCCGCGGTGATGAAGGAGTGACGCAGGCTGTGTGGGCTGATGCGCTTGGTGATGCCCGCCCGACGTGCCAGGCGCTTGACCATGCGGTCGGCGGCGTAGCGGTCCATCCTCTCGCCCTTGGCGCTGAGGAAGATCGGCCCCGTGGTCCGCTCGCCGATGTACAGGTCCACCGCCCGCGACGTCCGGGGCGCCAGCGGGATCACCGCTCGCTTGCCGCCCTTGCGGAGGATCTTGAGCGTGCGGTGGCCACGTTCGTACTCGAGGTCGTCGATGTCGGCGCCCAGCGCCTCGGAGATGCGCAGGCCGTTGAGGGCGAGCAGCGAGGCCAGGGCATGGTCGCTGGCAGTGCCGAGGCCGGCTTGGACCAAGAAGGCGC
>JADDPU010000312.1:1369-1897 GCA_016781725.1 Rubrobacter sp.
GCCACTCGTAGTCGACCTTGGGCCGGCGGAGGTTGGCCGCCGGGTTGCGCTCGATCAGTCCCTCCTGCTCGCAGTAGCGGTAGAAGCTGGCCAGGGTGGACAGGCGTCGAGCGACCGTCGAGCGCATCTTGCCGTTCTCTTCCATCCAGCGACCGAAGAGCTCGAGGTGGCTTCGGCGGACGCCGAACAGGGGCACGTTCGCTTCGCCGCACCAAGCGGGAACAGGCGCAGGTCGGCGGCGTAGCTGCAGCGTGTGCTGCCGCAGTAGCCGGCCAGGAAGCCGGCGACGGCAGTGCGCGTCTGCCCGTCGTCGACGAGGACGACGCCCGTGGTCATGGTCATCGGTACTTCCTTCCTCCCAGCCCGTGCGTGGGCTGGGAGTGAAGAGAACACCCAGCCGGGCGTGCCTGTCCCCTGCGATTATCGAACGCGCCTGCTTGTGCCGAAGTCGGGCGGTGCCTTTGGCTCCGACCGCATCGACCGTCCGTTGATCAGTGCGGCATTACCGAGCGCGTGTCCGGGCGACCA
>JADDPU010000254.1 GCA_016781725.1 Rubrobacter sp.
CCGAAGCCGCCGACCTGGAGTATGTTCTCGACCGCCAACCGCTTGGTCTGCGTGGCCCCGGCGGGTTTTTCCTTGGCGGGCATCACCGAACCCTCGTCGGTGGGACCGGCCTCCGAATAGGGGCTTTCCTGCGGGGTTTGCGCGGAGGCTTGCTGGCGGGCGGGCGCGGCGCTTTCCTCCTCCGTAGAGGTCTGCCAGCCCACCGCCAAGACGACCACGCCGCCGAGCGCTAGCATGAGCATCAGTCCTTTGATCATGTCTCAATATCCCTTTCTTTTTGCCCGTTGCTTCCCTTTTAGGGCCTGACCGCAGGTCTTAGCCCTATCCCGCTGCGTAGGGCCGGTTTGCTTCTCTCCGGCCTCTCCTGTTTACGACGCGCAGCAGGAGAGCTTCGCCGGGTTCTTGCGGCGGGAGATGGCGGCTATCTTGAGGGCTTCGGCCATCGTCGGGTAGACGTGAAGCATATCCACGAAGTCCTCTATGGTCGCCCCGAACCTGAGGCCCATCGCCGCCTCGTGGATCACCTCCGCGGCGCTCACCCCCACCATCGAGACCCCGAGAACCAGGCCCGTGTCGGCGTCGGCTACCATCTTTATGATCCCGCGCGTGTCGTGGATGGCCCCCGCCCTCGGGACGAGCTCCATCGGGATCGTGCGGCACCAGCAGCGATGCCCGCGCGCTATGCCCTGCTCCTCGGTAAGTCCCACTATCCCCACCTGCGGATCGGTGAAGATGGCCCTGGGGATCACCGAGTGATCCACGGCTTGCATTCCCTCCCCGTCGGCGACGAAGGCGTTGCGTGCAACTATCGTCCCGTCGTGGGCCCCCACGGGGGTGGCCATCTGGCTCTCTAGCTGGTTGCCTATGACGTCACCCGCGGCGAAGACGTGCGGCGCGCTCGTCCTCAAGAACTCGTCCACGACCACCTCGCCGTGGCCGTTCGTCTCGACCCCGGCCTTCTCCAGGCCCACGCCTATCGTATTCGGGCGTCTACCGGTGGCGACGAGCAGCCGCTCGGCCCGCACCTCGTCCCCGCCCTCTAGCTCGACGGATACGCCTTCTTCGACGGCCCGGACGCGCCGAACGTTCGCGTTGGTGCGGACATCGACGCCCTCTTCGCGCAAGATACGCTGCACCGCCAGTCCGACCTCGGGCTCGTAGCCGTGCTTGAGCACCCGGTCGCTGCGCTCGATGATGGTCACCCGGCTGCCGAAGCGGCTGAACATCTGCCCCAGCTCCAGGGCAACGTAGCCCCCTCCGACCACCACCAGCGACTCGGGGAGCTCCGTAAGCTCCATGTCCTCCTGGCTGGTCAAGAGGTCGCTCGTCATGTAGGGGGCCTCATCCAGGCCCTCTATCTCCGGGGCGACGGGGGTGGAGCCGAGGGCCACGAGGAACCGCTCCCCCTCTATCCTCCGCCCGTCTACCTCCACGGCGGCTTCGTCCGCGAACGCCACGCGGCCCCGCACGACGTCTATGTTTTCCTCCGCGCCGACCAGGCCCTCGTACTTCTTGTCCCGGTACTCCGAGATGACCTCGTCCTTCTGCCTAACGAGCTCCCCGAAGTCGAAGCCGACGTCGTGGGGCTCGATCCCCGGATACCTCGGGTGCCGCGCCTCGTGGACGAGCTTGGCGGCCTCGATCAGGTTCTTCGAGGGCAGGCATCCGCGGTTCACGCACGTACCGCCCACCGTGCGCGCCTCCGTCATCACCGCCGTCTTGCCCATCTCGGCGGCCTTCAAGGCAGCCGCGAACGCCGTCGATCCGCTCCCCAGCACCACCAGGTCGTAGTGTTCGTGCCGCAACGCGCCTCCTTCTCATTCGGTCTATCGGATATATCTTATACGCTTTAACGAATATCCGCAAGGTGCGCGACGCAGCCCCAATGGAGTCGGCTTCGCCTTTACTCA
>JADDPU010000009.1 GCA_016781725.1 Rubrobacter sp.
GAGGACCAGAGCCCGCCGCCCGGCCAGCGTCCCGAAGACCTCTTCGGCGAGCTTCACAGCTACGTGCGGCACGGAGAGCGAGCTATCCCCAATCCCCGTCTCGGAGCGGACCTTTTTGCCGACCCTGAGCGACGTGTGGAAGAGCCGGTTGAGGATGTGGCCGGCGCACTGCTCCTCGGTCGCCGCCCGGTACGCGTCGCGCACCTGGCCGAGGATCTGACCCTCCCCAACTACCATCGAGTCCAGGGAAGAGGCCACCCGGTAAAGGTGGCGCACCGCCTCCGCGTCCGTGAGCCAGTACGTGTCCCTCTCGAGCGAAGCCCGGTCGACCCCGCGGTCCTCCGCCAGGAGGTCGAGCAACCGCGCCCTCGCCCCCTCGTCCTCGACCACGGCATAGACCTCGGTGCGGTTGCAGGTCGAGATGAGGACCGCCTCTGAGGCCACACCCTCATCCTTTACGCGTCGCAAGAAACCCCGCCCCGCGCACGGAGGGAAGGCGACGCGCTCGCGCACCTCAACCGTGGCCGAGCGGTGGCTCATCCCCGCAACCGCGACAAGCACCGACCCACCTCCTCCTGCAACTCCGCGGCGGGCGCCTCGCCGCCCCGCCTGGCCTCGTCGAACCGCTCCACTATGTCGGCCCATTCGGGCCCGAAGACCTCCTCGAGCTCGCCCCGGATGCGCTTGGCCAGCGCCGGCGAGGCCCCACCCGTCGAGACCGCGACCTGGAGCCTCCCCCTCCGCAAGGTCGAGGGCAGCGCGAAGTCCCCCTCGGAAGGCCGGTCCGCGACGTTGACCGGGATGCCGCGCGCGGCGGCCTCGCGCGCAACCGCGGCGTTGACCGCCCGCGAGTTCGTGGCCGTGAACGCGAGGTGCGCGCCCGCCAGGTCACCGTCGCGGTAGGGACGGCGATGAACCTCTACCTCGAAGGCGGCAAGCTCGGGGTTTACCCTGGGGGAGACCACGACGACCTCGGCCCCCGATTGCAACAGCTTGCCGACCTTCCTGCTCGCGACCTCGCCACCCCCGACGACGACGCAGCGCCTGCCCGAGAGGTTCAAAAATATGGGGTAAAGGAGAGTGTTCTCGTCCTGAATCTCAGTCTCCTGACCTAGCATAAACCCGAAGGTTAGCAAGGGAGTCTAGCATAACCCTCGCGCCGCCCTCAGCGTCTATCAAAGTGTTGCATGGGCCGCGCTGCAGCGCCGTATAAAGGTTCACGACCCGACGCGTTCTTTGATCTTCTCGACGAGCCTGACGCCCTCGATCACCATCCCCTTGTCCACCGCCTTGCACATATCATAGATGGTCAGCGCCGCCACGCCGACCGCGGTGAGGGCCTCCATCTCGACCCCGGTCCTGTCGGTAGCGTGGGCCGTGGCGACTATCTCGATGCGGTCCTGTCCGACCTCGAATTCAACGTCCACGGAGGTCAGGTTCAAGCCGTGGCAGAGCGGGATGAGCTCCGGGGTCTTTTTGGCCGCCATGACGCCCGCTATCCTGGCCGTGTTCAGAGCGTCGCCCTTGGGCAGCGCACTCTCCTTCAACAGATCCACGGTCTCGGCGGACATGCGTACGTGCCCCGCGGCCCTGGCGGTGCGCCGCACCACGGCCTTCTCCCCCACGTCTACCATCCGGGCGGCGCCCTCGCTGTCCAGGTGCGAAAACGTCATCTCGAAACCTCCGGTTCGTAGGTTACAGGTATCAGGCTACAGGTTTTGGTTATCGTTTCAGGACGGTGCTTCCGCCGACTACGACGGCTTCGTTCGCCCCGTTGCAACGATCTCTCATGTGAGCTTCGCTGGCGCATACATCCTGGTGCCCGAGGCCTGTAACCTGATACCTCCATTCGCGGAATGCGGGGGAATCGAACCGCCACGGCCGCATCACGGCCGCAAACCGGTTTT
>JADDPU010000242.1 GCA_016781725.1 Rubrobacter sp.
CCTGAAGGCCCGATCCTGAGCCCCCGGTAGTCCGTGCAGGAGATCATCTACGGCCTCCGGCCCGTCGTCGAGGCGCTGAAGAGCCGGCGGCGGAGGGTCTTGGAGGTCCTGGACGCCACAGGGGATAGGTCGGTGAGGGAGGCGGCGGGCGGCGTGCCCGTCAAGAAGGTCCCCCGCTCCCGGGTCGACGAGTTGGCCCGCGGCGGGGTCCACCAGGGTGTCGTGGCCCGCGCCGAGCCATATCCGTACTCGGGACTCGAGGAGATCGTCGCCGCTCCCGAGCCTTTGGTGTTGGTATTGGACGGCGTCACGGACCCACGCAACCTCGGGGCTGTCTTGCGGGCAGCCGACGGGGCGGGGGCGAGCGGCGTGGTAATCCCGAAGGACCGGGCCGTGGGCGTCACGGCGGCGGCGGTCAAGGCCAGCGCCGGGGCGAGCGAGCACGTGCGCGTCGCGCGGGTGACCAACCTCAGGCGGGCCGTCGACCGGATAAAGGAGGCAGGCGTCTGGGTCTACGCGGCCGAGGTCGGCGGGACGCCGCACACCGGGCTGGATCTCTCGGGGCCCGTGGCGCTCGTGCTCGGGAGCGAGGGGCGCGGCGTCAGGCGGCTCGTACGCGAGGGGTGCGACGGGGCCGTCTCCGTCCCGATGCTCGGGGCCGTGGAATCCTTGAACGTCGCGGTCGCGGCGGCGGTGCTGCTTTACGAGGCGCGGAGGCAACGCGGGTGGCCTTGATCCTGGACGGCTACAACGTCATAGGGGCCCTCGACCGCTACAGGGGCACAGGGAGCCTCGACGCCGCGCGCGAGCTCCTGATCAACGACGCCATGAAGGCGGCGGGGTGGACGGGGCGGCCCCTGATCGTCGTCTTCGACGCCCACCGCGGGCCCGGTCCCGGGAGGGCGGAGCCGCGGGCCGGGGGGGCCGTGCGCGTCGTCTACAGCGCCCCCGGCGAGTCGGCCGACGACGTTATAGAACGCCTCCTCTCCCGGCTCGAGGGCTCCGCCACTGTCTACACGGCGGACTTCGCCCTGCAGCGCACGGCCCTCGCCCGCGGCTCGACCCGCGCCACCCCCCGCGAGTTCGCCGACCTGCTCGACGAGCTGCCGGCCGTTACCCGCACGCCAGACCTCCCGCGCAAGTCCCGTATAGCGGACCGGCTCTCCCCTGAGACGCTCCGGAGGCTTGAGGAGATCCGGCGCAAAGCGAAGTAGGCTACAGGCACCAGGGAACTGTTATGTCAGGGACTATCCTGTCAGGATGCTCGGTGTTCTTCCCAACGATCTCGGCGGTGGGACGCCTGCTAGAATAACCGTTGGCGAACGGCGCGGAGACGGCCGGCAGACTTGACGGCTGAAGCCTGTAGCCTGATGTCTCCTAGCCCGGGTAGCTCAGGGGTAGAGCAGCCGCCTTGTAAGCGGCCGGTCGGGGGTTCGAATCCCTTCCCGGGCTCTCGACGGGGGGCAGGTGGGGTCCGTTGAAAAGTCTGCGGCGTTTGCTACCATATTCGGGCGCTCCGCAGAGTGCGGCGGGGGCGTGGCCGGGGGTGTGCCCGAGCGGCCAAAGGGAGCAGACTGTAAATCTGCCGGCTTCGCCTACGGAGGTTCGAATCCTCCCGCCCCCACGAACAGAATATGCCCCTGTAGCTCAGTGGTAGAGCACCTCCATGGTAAGGAGGGGGTCAGCGGTTCAAGTCCGCTCGGGGGCTCTGTGGCGGGGTCAGCGGCCCCGTCCGCGACATAGGCGTGGCGGCGTAGCTCAGTCGGTTAGAGCAGCGGAATCATAATCCGCGTGTCGCAGGTTCGAGTCCTGCCGCCGCTACCTCCTTTTGTCCCCCGCGGAGAGAGTTAGGAACGAGAAAGGAAACACGATGTCCAGAGGGA
>JADDPU010000237.1 GCA_016781725.1 Rubrobacter sp.
ATCGGGGGCGGGGTCGAGCCGGTAGACGGCCATCCGTTCGAGTAGGTCGCGTCTGACGGCCGTCACGCCGACGTGGGGGCCGAAGAACTTGTAGGCGGAGCAGGTGATGACGTCGGCCCCGAGCCGGTCGCGGTCTACGGGAACGTGCGGGACGGCGTGCACGGCGTCGACGGCGACCAGGGCGCCTACCTCGTGCGCCCTGTCGGCGATGGCGGCCACGTCGTTGACGGTGCCGACCGCGTTGGAGGCCAGGCCCAAGGCGACGAGCGTGGTGCGGTCCGTGATCTTCTCTTCCATATCCTTGAGGTCGAGGGTGAGGGTCTCGGGGTTTACCCGGATCCAGCGCACCTTCGCCCCCCGCTCGGCGGCGGCGATAGTCCAGGGGTCCACGTTGGCGCGGTGGTCGAGCTCGGTGACGACGATCTCGGAGTCCTCGTCCCAGTCGCGCGCGAGGGCGCGGGAGATGGCGAAGGTGAGGGTAGTCATGTTGGCGCCGAAGGCGATCTCGCCGGGTGTGGCGCCGAGAAAGGCGGCGGCCGCCTGCCGGGTCGCCGAGAGGATCTCCTCGGTCTCCGTGCTCGTCGGGAAGACGCCGTGCAGGTTTGCGCCGCCGCGCTCCATGTAATTCGCCATCGCATCGATGGCGGGCCTCGCTACCTGCGAGCCGCCCGGCCCGTCGAAGTAGACGACCGGGCGCCCTTCGTGCGTCCGGCGCAGGGCCGGGAACTGCTCGCGGACGGATCTCACCTCGAGCGTACGCTGCACCTCTCTCCTCCCGCCTCGTAACCTGCTGGGGGGCGAGTTTACATCAGCCGGGGGTACGCGAGGATGCTAACGTACCCCCGTGGGAGTGGAGAACGAAGTCAGGAGGAGGTCGTCTTGTCGAGAAGGGTGATCCGGAGCTCCAAGTTGCCGGCGCCGATGCGCGGGGGAGCGTTCTCCTCGGGGGTCGAGGCCCCTGCGGGGAGGACCATCTACGTCTCGGGGCAGGTCTCGATGGACGCCGAGGGGAACGTGGTAGGCGAGGGGGACATCAGGCTGCAGACGGAGACGGTGCTCGAGAGCGTCAAGGCCGTGGTCGAGGAGGCCGGGGGCGGGATGGAGGACATCGTCAAGGTGACGGTCTTCATCCTGGACATGGGGCACTACGACCAGATCCACGAGGTAAGGAGGCGCTACTTCGAGGAGCCCTACCCGGCGTCCTCGATGGTCGAGGTCTCGGCCCTCATAGATCCGAGGCTCCTCATAGAGATCGAGGCCGTCGCGGTAATCGAGTAGGGGCGATTCGCGAATCGCCCCTACTCTTCATGGTCGCTGGATCTGGCCTACTATAGAATTCGGGCAAGGAGAGAGGATAGGGAGCCCGCGAGAGCGGAGCTACGTTTCCGGGACGTCAGGGGGTTCGTTTTGCCGCTCGATTACACCTACCGCGTACGGCAGCCGCACCGCACCGGCCAGTTCGCCAGGGTCGCCGGCGCCATCGCCGAGGGGGGTGGCCTCATCGGGGACGTCGCGACGATCAACGTCGGCCGCGAGGCCTCGATACGCGAGATCACGCTCGAGGTCGAGAACGGAGACCAGGCCGGGCGCATCGCGGACCTCCTGAACGATCTGGAGGGCGTGGAGGTACTCTGGGCCCGCGACCGGGCGCTCCTCAGGCACGAGGGCGGGAAGCTGATGATCGAATCCACCCACCCGGTCAGGACGGTGCAGGACATGCGCGACGTCTACACCCCCGGGGTGGCGCGGGCGTGCGTGGCGATCTCCGAGAACCCTTCGCTCGCGGGCGAGCTGACCATGATCGGACGCAGCGTCGCCATCTGCACGAACGGCACCCGCGTTCTGGGCCTCGGCGATATCGGCCCCGTGGCCTCGATGCCCGTGATGGAGGGCAAGGCGGTCT
>JADDPU010000342.1 GCA_016781725.1 Rubrobacter sp.
AGGCCGCCACGTCGGCCTTGACAAAATGTGCCTTCTCATGGAAGTTCGATAGATAAAGTAAGGAGAGGCACGGGTGCCGGTAGATCGCTACCGTCTATGAGCGGTAGCCAACAGCACCGCGCCGCCCACCACCAACAAGAACCCGGCGGCGAACAACGCGGCACTTAAGCTACTCTCCACGGTGGCGGCGACCAGGAAGACGATCAGCCCGACGGCCAGCATCGCCATGCCCAACGTCGCTTCCACTTTCCTACCCTTCGGACGCTTCGCCTATTAGCCTACCGACGCCCGACGACGAAGTAGACGAGCGCCGCCGCCCACAGGACGACCGAGACCGCCGAGAGAGCCCGCAACGCCGATGGCATGTCCCCGGCCAAGATCAACACCTCCAACATGAGCGAGACCAAAACCACCGAGAGCAACCACCGCGCCTTCATCGTCGAAACGTCCTTCGCCATTCACCGAACTGCCAAGAGAAGGCATCCGCCGTATCGAGGAGATAGTGAGAGAATGCGACGAAGCCGAGGAGGGCACCCGCTGCCCTGGGCAGTGAACATGCCCACTTGCCCGGCGTACCCACTCGCCGGGCATCGTGTCGAGCCTGGTCCCTGAAGGTCCACAAGGCCGTCTGCTAGCCGCCGAAGAGGAGTTGGTAAGCGCCGTACCCTAACGCCGCACCGCAGACCAGGACCACCAGGACCTTGACGACGGTGGGCAAGCGGCTCCACCGGCCTTTGGTCCATCGTCCCAGCTTCCTCAGCCTTACCTCGACCCGATCGAAAAAGCGGGCAAGGGGCAAGAACTCGCCGGCGAGCATCCACATCCCTACGACGATGATGATGTAGCTCGGGCCCGGCGTGGGTAGGAACAAAAAGCCCGCGACGATGAGTGCGGGCCCGCCGACGAGGTTGAGTAGGCTCAGCCACTTGGGCGTTTTGCCCTGCTGATGGCGACGGCGGTGCTTGTGGTAGCGGGCCTGGAAGCGGTGGCCCGGCTCAATCTCTTTGAGGAGCCGCCACCCTCCTATCACCTTCCCGAATACTCCCCGCACCGCCGCCCTAACAGGTCCACTCAGCAACACAAGGCGCGAAGTCCCGGGCGCCAAGGGCGAGCGCTAGGGCCGCCTTGACCTGAGATCGTAGCCTCACCTCAAATACTTGCCACCTTACGCAAGTGCAAAACCTTCTAGCTCGAAGTTTTGTGCCCTAGCACACAATCCGAGGGCGATCCACGAACGAACCCGTTTGGCGGGGACTGGTACGGGGAACGTGGGCGTAAAGCGGTCGAAAGGAGGTTGTCGAGATGACCAAGCTCTCCACCGCCGCCTGGGTCGGCCATAATCTCGGGTTGGCCGCCTGGTTCGGGGGGACGCTGTTCGGCAAGTTCGCCCTAAATCCGACGGTAAAGGTCATTAGCTCCAAGGAAGAGCGCGGTAAGGTCCTGAACGCCGCTTGGAACCGCTACAACGCGGTCAACGCCGCCTCCTTGGGCACAGTGGCCGGGACCTGGGTGGCGGGCCGGGCCATGCTTTCGGGCGACGAGATCGGCGAAGACGCGCGCAACCTTGTGCTCGCCAAGGACGTCTTGCTCGGCGCCGGGGCCGTCACCGGCCTCGCCAGCGGGGTCGGCGGCGTCTTACTCTCTCGCCAGGACCCCGAAGGGGCGACGCCGGCGGAAACGGGTGACGAGCCCGCGCCCGAGACGCCCGAACCTGGCAGCACGATCCAGCGGTGGCTCGATGTGCTGGGTAACGTGAACATCGTGCTCGCGGCCGCCGTTATAGCTATAACGACTATCCTCGCCATGAGGTCCGGCGAGTCGGGCCGCTGGAGCACCATCTCTCGTTTCTTGCCGTAGAGGGCCTTGCACGCGGGGCCAACTAAAGGGGTGAAGAAA